>NZ_RZSR01000840.1:0-2670 GCF_004023265.1 Mesorhizobium sp. M1A.F.Ca.IN.020.06.1.1 | reverse complement strand
CCATCAGCTGCGTGATCCAGTTGGCGTCGAACTTGACGATGTCCGGCCGCAATTCCTTGATGCGGTTGATGTCGGATTCGTCGGCGCCGTAATCGTCGACGGCGATGCGGAACCCGTTGGCGCGCAGCGCCTCGACGAAGCTGTAGAGCGTTTCCTGCGAAGCCGATTTCTGCTCGGTGACCTCGCACACGATACGGCGCGGGTCGATGCCGGCCTCGTGCAGCACCAGCCGCATGTCGCGCAGCGCCTTGTCGACGATGGCGCGGTCGGTGAACACCGACGGATCGAAATTGACGAAAATCGACGCCTCTTGCGGCAGACAGCCGCCGGCGTTGAGCAGATGCAGCGTCCTGGTCAGCGCCTCGATATGCAGCCGGTCGCCTGCGGGGCAAGTGCCGAAGAAGCTCATCGGCGATTGCGGCTCACCGTCGCGGAACGGGCGGATAAGCCCCTCGAAGGCGACGAGCGAAAGCTTGCCTCCATCGAAGGCGAAGATTGGCTGGAAGGCGCTCTGCAGCGTGTAGATTCCCCAGACACCGCTTGAGGTGCCGTCATCATGACGGATGATATGGGCAAGCCCGATGCTGCGCGACAAAGGTCCCTCGCTCCGCAGAATAAGCGGAATTCGATCTGCCATCCTGCCAGCCAAGGGTTTACCGCTCGTTGATGAATTTATAGTTGCCGCTCACGCCACCTTGACCTCTGGATCACCCGACAATGCTTGCGCTTGGCCCGATGATGCGACATGAGAGGCGCCGCGGCCGCTCCTGGCCGCGCCCTTCTCTTGGAGACGCTCTGTCATGGCCTTTCTTGCCGACGCCCTTTCCCGCGTGAAGCCTTCCGCGACCATCGCGGTGACGCAGAAAGCGCGTGAGCTGAAAAATGCCGGCCGTGACGTCATCGGCCTCGGCGCCGGCGAGCCGGACTTCGACACGCCCGATAACATCAAGAACGCGGCGATCGAGGCGATCCGGCGTGGCGAGACCAAGTACCCGCCGGTCTCCGGCATCGCGCCGCTGCGCGAGGCGATCGCGAAAAAATTCAAGCGCGAGAACAATCTCGACTACCGACCGGAGCAGACCATCGTCGGCACCGGCGGCAAGCAGATCCTGTTCAACGCCTTCATGGCGACGCTGAACCCCGGCGACGAGGTCATCATCCCGCGCCCCTATTGGGTGAGCTACCCGGAAATGGTGGCGATCTGCGGCGGCACGTCCGTCTTTGCCGACACCTCGATCGACAACGGCTTCAAGCTGACGGCTGAGGTGCTGGAAAGGGCGATCACGCCGAAGACGAAATGGCTGCTGATGAACTCGCCGTCCAACCCATCGGGCGCCGCTTACACCGAGCGTGAACTCAGGGCCCTGGCCGACGTGCTGCTCAAGCACCCGCATGTCTGGACGCTGACCGACGACATGTATGAGCACCTGACCTATGGCGACTTCGTCTTCAAGACCATCGCCGAGGTCGAACCGAGCCTCTACGAGCGCACGCTAACCATGAACGGCGTGTCGAAGGCCTATGCCATGACCGGCTGGCGTATCGGCTACGCCGCCGGCCCGGTGCCGCTGATCAAGGCAATGGACATGATCCAGGGCCAGCAGACTTCCGGCGCCTGCACCATCGCGCAATGGGCGTCCGTCGAGGCGCTCAACGGCCCGCAGGACTTCATCGCCAAGAACAGGGCGATCTTCCAGGGGCGGCGCGACCTCGTCGTGTCGATGCTCAACCAGGCGCGCGGCATCTCTTGCCCATCGCCGGAAGGCGCCTTCTACGTCTATCCGTCCTGCGCTGAGCTGATCGGCAAGAAGACGAAGGCCGGCAAGGTCATCGACAATGACGAAGTCTTCTGCTCGGAGCTGCTCGACGCCGAAGGCGTTGCCGTTGTGTTCGGATCGGCCTTCGGCCTCGGCCCGAACTTCCGCATCTCCTACGCAACATCGGAGGCGCTGCTGGAGGAAGCCTGCACCCGCATCCAGCGCTTCACTGCGTCGCTGACCTGATCGGCAACGCCGCCATCCACAAAACCCGGCTTCGCGCCGGGTGCCGGGTATTGTTGGACGGCAATCAGCCGCCATACTGTTCGTCGGAGACCGCCTCGAGCCACTCGGCATGGACGCCGTCCAGCGCTTCCTGCATGGCGACATGCGTCATCGTGGTCTTCGGCCCGGCGCCGTGCCAGTGCTTTTCGCCCGGCGCGAAGGAGATGACGTCGCCGGCCCTGATCACCTCGATCGGCCCGCCCCACGTTTGCGCAAGCCCGGCGCCGGCCGTGACGTAGAGCGTCTGGCCGAGCGGGTGCGTGTGCCAATGCGTGCGGGCGCCCGGTTCGAAACTGACCAGGGTTGCCCTCAGCCGCGCCGGCGCCTCCTTCTCGATGATCGGCGTCTGCAGCACCTTGCCGGTGAAATACTTTTCAGGCGCGATGATCGTCGGCACGCTGCCGCACGCAATGATCTTCATCGTAGAAACTCTCAAATCGTTAGGGACCGGTCCGCCGCAGCGGGAGGTCAGTTTCTTGCTATATGGCGACCGACGCAATCGCCTTTGAGCGCTTGAGCCACCGGGCTGTTCGAAACCGAGCACAAAACCAAAGCCGGCGCATTTCCTATTTTCCTTGCCCTCTCCGCGAACCCGTGTGACGATGGCCTTGGCAGGCGGTGAGCAACA
>NZ_RZSR01000839.1:0-2674 GCF_004023265.1 Mesorhizobium sp. M1A.F.Ca.IN.020.06.1.1 | reverse complement strand
CGCGAAAAGAGGCAGGGCCGACGTTCGGCGTGCGGATCAGGCGAAGCCAGGCAAGCCGTTGCCGCTCGCTAAGGCGCGGGCCGGTGACCGGAGCACTCACCCCTTCGCCCCGATCTTGCCCTCGGTGCCGGCGAGCAGCCGCGAGATGTTGGCGCGGTGCTTGACGAAGACGATCAGGCTCATCAGCGCGAACAGGCCGGCGATCTGAGGCGTGCTGATGAAGTAAAGCGCGATCGGCACGACCACCGTCGCCGCGAGCGCCGCGAGCGAGGAGTAGCGGAACAGGAAGGCCATGGCGAGCCAGACAACGGCGAAGACAACCATGCCCTGCCAGGCAAGCCCGAGCAGCACGCCGAGGTAGGTGGCGACGCCCTTGCCGCCCTTGAATCCTAGCCAGACCGGAAAGAGATGGCCGAGGAAAGCGCCGAAGCCGGCGAGCAGTCCGAAGTCCGGCGAGAAATGTCCGGCGATCAGCACTGCCGCGGTGCCCTTCAGCGCATCGAGCAGCAGCGTCGCAGCGGCGAGCCCCTTGTTGCCGGTGCGCAGCACATTGGTCGCGCCGATGTTGCCTGAACCGATCTGGCGGACATCGCCGAGACCGGCCGCGCGGGTAATCAAAAGCCCGAACGGGATCGAGCCGAGCAGGTATCCGAAGATCAGTGCGAGCCCGTAACCCATTGTCCCCCACCTATTTCAGCCGATCCAGCTGCTTCCGGCTTTGGTCGATTGATGTTCAGGCCGAAAACACTGTGCGGCCCGCTACCATGGTTTGCAAGACTTTGCCCTGAAGGCGCGCGCCTTCGAAACAGGTGTTCTTCGACCGCGAGTGCAGGCCGCTCTCGCTGACGATCCAGGGCTCGTCAAGATCGACCAGCGCAAGATCGGCCGCGGCACCCGGCTTCAGCGTGCCGCCGGGCAGGCCGAACAGTCTTGCCGGCGCGGTGGACAGGGTCTCAACCAGCCTGAGCAGCGGCACATCGCCATTGTGGTAGAGCCGAAGTGCTGCGCCAAGCAGCGTCTCCAGCCCGATCGCCCCGGCGGCGGCATCCGCGAAAGGCAGTCGCTTGGTATCGACATCCTGCGGGTCGTGCGAGGAGACGATGAGATCGATCGTGCCGTCCTTGATCGCCTCGACCATCGCCATCCGGTCGTCCTCGGCGCGCAAGGGCGGGGTGAGCCGGAAGAAGGTGCGGTATTCGCCGACATCGTTCTCATTGAGCGACAGATTGTGGATGGCGACGCCCGCCGTGACATTGGCGCCGTCGGCCTTTGCCCGGCTCACCGCGCCAACCGCCATCGCAGTCGAGATCTTGGCGGCGTGATAGGCGCCGCCGGTCAGCCGCGCCAGCGCCAGGTCCCGCTCCAGCGGGATGAGCTCGGCCTCGCGCGGGATGCCGGAAAGGCCGAGCCAGCTCGCATAAAGGCCCTCGTTCATCACGCCGGCCGAGGCAAGGTCGGCATCCTGGGTTTCATGCGCGATCACGCTACCGAAATCGCGGGCATAAGTCAGCGCGCGGCGCATGACCAAGGCGTTGGCGATCGTGTGTCGACCATCGGTGAAGGCCACGGCGCCGGCTTCGCGCAGCAGGCCGAACTCGGTCATCTCGCGGCCGTCGAGACCCTTTGTGATTGCCGCCGCTGGGAAGATGTTGACGCTTGCGGTGTCCCTTGCCGTGCGCAGCACGAATTCGACCAGCGCCACATTGTCGATCACCGGATTGGTGTCAGGCATCATGACGATGGAGGTGACGCCGCCGCCTGCCGCAGCGACGCTTGCCGAGGCGATGGTCTCGCGGTGCTCACCGCCGGGTTCGCCGATGAAGACGCGGGCATCGATGAGACCCGGAATGATCGTCTTGCCGGCGCAGTCGATGACGACAGCGCCTTCGGGCGCGCCCTGGTTCAGCGCCGCCTTGCCGGCGGCGGCGATCCGGCGGCCGTCGACGATTACCGCACCGATCTCGTCGACACCGCGCGAGGGGTCGACGATGCGGGCCTTGTTGAAGACCGTCACGCTCATGCGCCGCGTCCCTCCTGGTTGCGACGCGGGTCTAACAGCGCTTGCATAACCGCCATGCGCACGGCTACGCCCATCTCGACCTGTTCCTGGATGACGCTCTGCGGCCCGTCGGCGATCTCCGAGGCGATCTCGACGCCGCGGTTCATCGGCCCGGGATGCATGACCAGCGCATCCTCCTTGGCCGCTTTCAGCTTCTCGGCGTCGAGGCCGAAATAGCGGAAATATTCGCGGATCGACGGCACGAAGGCGCCTTCCATGCGCTCGCGCTGCAGGCGCAGCATCATCACGACGTCGGCGTCCTTCAGTCCTTCCGCCATCGAGCGCGACACAATCACGCCCATCCTGTCGATGCCCGCGGGCAGCAGCGTCGAGGGTGCGACCACCCGCACCTGCGCGCCGAGCGCGTTCAAGAGCATGATGTTGGAGCGGGCGACGCGCGAATGCAGAATGTCGCCGCAGATCGCCACGATCAGCTTCGACAGCGGTCCCTTGGCGCGGCGTATGGTCAGCGCGTCGAGCAGCGCCTGCGTCGGGTGCTCATGCGCGCCGTCGCCGGCGTTGACCACCGAGCAGCCGACCTTTTGCGCCAGAAGCGCTGCCGCGCCCGCCGACTGATGGCGGATGATCAGGATATCCGGACGCATGGCGTTGAGC
>NZ_RZSR01000838.1:0-2676 GCF_004023265.1 Mesorhizobium sp. M1A.F.Ca.IN.020.06.1.1 | reverse complement strand
GATGCTGATCGAAAATGGGGAGCAGCGCCCCAAGGATTACGGCAAGATCGCCCGCCAGTACCGGCCGGGCCATGCCGATTACACCTATGAGATCAAATACGGGTTGCGCGACCATCGCGGCGGCGGCCGCTCCTCGGCGCGCGAGACAGCAGCCAGAGTGGCGGCCGGCGCGCTGGCACGCAAGGTGGTGCCGGGCATGGTGGTGCGCGGCGCCCTGGTCTCGATGGGTGAAAAGTCGATCGATCGCGCCAATTGGAACTGGAATTTCATCGGCGATGCGGAAAACCCGTTTTTCACCCCCGACCCGGCCTCGGTTCCGGTCTTTGCCGCCTATCTCGACGGCATTCGCAAGGCCGGCTCGTCGGTCGGCGCGGTGATCGAGATCGTCGCCGAAGGTGTGCCGGCGGGCCTCGGCGCGCCGATCTATGCCAAGCTCGACCAGGACATCGCCTCCGGCCTGATGTCGATCAACGCCGTCAAGGGCGTCGAGATCGGCAACGGCTTCGAAGCCGCTCGCATCACCGGCGAACAGAATGCCGACGAGATGCGGATCGGCAATGACGGCAAGCCGGTGTTTTTGTCCAACAATGCCGGCGGCATCCTCGGCGGCATCTCGACCGGCCAGGCGATCGTCGCACGCTTCGCCGTCAAGCCGACCTCCTCGATCCTGACGCCGCGGAAATCGATCGACAAGGACGGCAAGGACGTCGAGGTCATGACCAAGGGCCGCCACGATCCCTGCGTCGGCATCCGCGCCGTGCCGATCGGCGAGGCCATGGTTGCCTGCGCGATTGCGGATCATTATCTGCGCCATAGAGGACAGACGGGAAGGGGAGGAGGGCAGTAAGGCAGCAGGAGAGTATGTTACGTCGCATTCGGCGACGCCAAACTTTTTCCGTTCCCCTACTCCCTTACCGCCCTATTCCCCAAGCGAGCTAGCGAGCGTCCATGCCATACGACCAGAAGAAGATCGTCGAAGCGATCCGCGCTTTCGAGCGCGGCGAGATCGTCGTCGTCATGGACGATGATGGGCGCGAGAACGAGGGCGACCTGATCGTTGCCGCCGTCCACTGCACGCCGGAAAAGATGGCCTTCATCGTCCGCAACACCTCCGGCATCGTCTGCACGCCGATGCTGCGCGAGGACGCAAGGAGGCTAAACCTTGCGCCCATGGTGGCCGACAATGATTCCGCCCACACCACGGCTTTCACCGTCAGCGTCGACTTCAAGCACGGCACCACGACGGGTATTTCGGCGGACGACCGCACGCTCACCGTGCGTAACCTCGCCAATGGCAATGTTGGTGCCTCCGACTTCGTGCGGCCCGGCCACATCTTCCCGCTGATCGCGCGCGAAGGCGGTGTCTTGATGCGCTCGGGCCATACGGAAGCCGCGGTCGACCTGTGCAAACTCGCCGGGCTGCCGCCGATCGGCGTCATCTCCGAACTGGTCAACGACGACGGCACCGTCAAGCGTGGACCTGAGGTGCAGGCTTTCGCCGCGCAGCACGGGCTGAAGCAGGTTTCGGTCGCCGATCTCATCGCCTATCGCCAGCGCAAGGAAACGCTGGTCGAGCGCGTCGCCTGCTCCGACATCGAGACGCCCGGCGGCAAGGCGCAGGTTTTCACCTACACGCTGCCCTGGGATTCCATGCACCATGTCGCGGTCGTCTTCGGCGACATCCGCGACGGCGAGGAGGTGCCGGTGCGGCTGCATTCGGAAGACGTCGTCACCGACGTCTTCGGCACCAGCCACCGCTTGGACCACATCATGAAGGCGATGGGCGAGCGCAAGCGTGGCGTCATCGTCTACCTGCGCGAAGGCTCGGTCGGCGTCGCCCATCAGGAGCGCAAGCGGCCACAAAGCGGCGACCGCGAGGATCACGAAGAGGCGCGCCGGCGCGAGAACGAGTGGCGCGAGATCGGGCTCGGAGCGCAGATCCTCAAGGATCTCGGCATCTCCTCGATCAACCTGATCGCCTCGCGCGAGCGCCACTATGTCGGGCTCGAAGGATTCGGCATTCACATCGCCAAGACGGAAATTCTCTGACGTTTCGGCCGACAGGGCGACGGAGAAAAACGATGGCCGCGCCATTGCCTGTCAGCCAGCAGACCGAACGACTGCTGCTGCGCCGGCCCAAACAGGCGGATCTGGAGTTTCTGGCCGATCTTTTCTCGCGCCCCGAACTGGTGGCGCATCGCCCCGACCCGACGCCGGACACGCCGCAGCAGAGTGCCGCGAGGCTCGCTCGCGACATCGATCATTGGGACAGGCGCGGATTTGGTCGCTGGGCGGTCGAAGCCAATGAGAAACTGATCGGCTTCGGCGGCGTCACCTTATCGAGCGATTTCGATGGGCTGAACCTGTCCTATCATCTTCACCCCGAGACCTGGGGGCATGGCTACGCGACGGAACTGGTCCGGGGGAGCTTGCACGCGGCTTTCGGCCCCTTGCGCGCCGATCGGGTGATCGCACTGGCGCGTCCCGCCAATCCGGCATCGCGGCGCGTGCTGGAGAAATGCGGCTTCGTCTTCGAGCGGGAGATCATGCTCCATGGCGCGCCGACGGGGCTTTACGCAGTCCCGGCGGCGAAGTTCGTTCAAAAGCAGGACATATAGCCAGCCAGAGCCGGATGCATCGGTATCATCCAGCCGGAGCAATCGCCGCTTCGCATTC
>NZ_RZSR01000837.1:0-2681 GCF_004023265.1 Mesorhizobium sp. M1A.F.Ca.IN.020.06.1.1 | reverse complement strand
CTGGTGGCCGTAGGAAAGCTGGCCGGCCGGGGTGCCGGCGCGGTCGGCGAGGCCGGTGCGTTCCAGCGCCGCCATGACGCCGCTCCTCACCTGCCCCTTCGAGCGGCCGTCGGTCAGCGTGCGCTGCACCGGCAACGCGACATTGTCGTAGGCCGTGAGATTGGCGAAGACGCTGGTGATCTGGAAGGTGTAGGCAACGCCGAGGCGAACCCTTTTGTAAGCCGGCATGGTCGTGATGTCGGCGCCGTCGAAGACGATCATGCCGGAGGAGGGTTGGATGCGGCCGCTGAGCAGACTGACGAAAGTTGTCTTACCGGCGCCATTGGGGCCGATGATGGCGCGGATTTCGCCCGGCATCAGCGCGAAATCGACGCCGTCGACGGCGCGCAAGCCCCCGAAACGGCGCAAAAGACCCTTGGTGGTGAGCAGCGGCATCACGGCAACCATCCGAGCCAGCGCTGGCGGACGCTGCCCAGAACGCCCTTCGGAAAGAAGAGCACCAGCAGGATCAGCGCCACGCCGACGATCAAAAGATAGGCGGAGGTGAAGCCGCTGGTGATGTCGGTGACATAATACATGAACAGCGTGCCGATGAGCGGCCCGAGAATGGTCGCGGCGCCGCCGAGCAGCACCCAGAGCAGTGGCAGGATCGAATACTGCACCGACGCGAAGCTCGATCCAATATAGCCGAACAGCAGCGCATAAGCCGCACCGGACGCGGCGCAGATGGCGCCTGAGGCAATGACGGCGACGAGCTTGTTGGCGACGGTGTCGTAGCCCAGCATCTTCGTGCGCTCCTCATTCTCGCGAATGGCGACCAGCACGCGGCCGAAGCGGGAGCGAACGATAACAAGCGTGATGAGCAGCACGACCGAGAACAGCGCCAGAGCGCTCATGTAGCGCACAGTCGGATTGGTCAGGTCGAGCGATGCGCCGCCGATCGCGATTATTCTCGACGGCTGCTGGATGACAAGGCCCTGGTCGCCGCCGGTCCAGGCGGCGAAATAAAGGATGAGCAGATAGAAGACCTGCGCGAACATCATGGTGACGATCATGAAGGCCACACCCGATGTGCGCAGCGCGAGCAGGCCGATGACCAAGGCAAGCATGGCGCCGCAGGCAACCCCGGCGACGAAGGCTTCCGGCACGCCCCAGCCCAATTGATAGACAGCCAGCCCGGCACCATAGAGGCCGGCCGAGAAGAACATGGCGTGACCGAGGCTGAGCAGGCCGACATAGCCGAAGAGCAGGTTGTAGCCCATGGCGAAGACGGCAAGCGCCATGATGCGCGCGAACAGGCCCTGATGATAATCGGGCAGGACGAAATTCAGCGCGAACAGGAGCGCGATGACGCCGATATGCAGCGCGTAGGTCTTCGCGGGGGAAGCATCCTTCATCGCGCCGCCGTCCCGAACAGGCCTTGCGGCCGGAACACCAGCACCATGGCGACCACCAGCGTGGCGATGATCTTGGCCAAGGTCGGCGAGAAGAACACCGAGACGATGCCGTCGGAGAGGCCGATCAGGATGGCGGCGACCACCGTGCCACGCAATGAGCCGAGGCCGCCGATGATGACGACGATGAAGGACAACAGCAGCGGGTCCTGCCCCATCAGGTAATGCGCCTGGCTGATCGGCACGATCAGCACCGCCGCGATTGCCGCCAGCATGGCGCCGATGGCGAACACGCCGGCATAGACGCGCTCGACCGGGATGCCGAAGGCCTGCGCCGTCTCGCGGTCATACTGGGTGGCGCGCATGATCAGGCCGATTTTCGTCCGTGTCAGCACCAGCCAGGTGATCACCAGCAGAACCGCGGAGGCGGCAATGACCGAAAGCTTGTAGCCTGAATAGCCGAACCACGGCAGCAGGATGCGGTAATTGAAGGGTGGCTCGACCGGGCGCGCTTCCGGGCCGTAGAAGGTCAGCGCCAGTTGCTGGATGATATAGAGCATGCCGATGGTGGCGACGATGGTGCCTTCGGGATTGTAGTTCAGCCGGCGCAGCACCAGCCATTCGGCAAGAAACGCGACCAGCCCGACCAGCAACGGCGCGATCACCAGCGCGGCGACGAAGCCGATAGCGGGATGGCCGGAAATCGCCGTCGAGATCGCCCAGGCAAGCACGGCGCCCAGCATGAAGAACTCGCCATGCGCGACATTGACGATGCGCATGACGCCGAACACCAGCGACAGGCCAAGCGCCGTCAGCGCCAGCACGGCGGACGTGACGAGGCCTTCCAGGGCGGCGAGCAGGAGGTGGGGTCCGAAGTGCATGGGCTAGATACCGGCGGATGCGCGAGGCACCCCCCACTGCCCTGCCGGACTGTCCGGCAGGACAGAGGGGGGTGGCTTGGCGCTCACGCTCGGTGAAACGTCGAAGCTCACAGCGCTTGCGTCGTGTAATCCCCTTCCGGCTCGTAGAGGCCGTCCTCGATCTTGGTCTTGTGGACGACCTTCAGCTTGCCGCCTTCGACCTTGGAGATGTTCTGGATGCCGAAGCATTGGTGGATCTTGCCGTTAAAGGTTTTCGGACCCTGCGGATGCTCCGGCCCTTCGGCGAATTCCTTCAGCGCTTCGGTTGCCTCGACCAGCTTGGCGCGGTCTTCCGGCCCCTTATAGCCGGCATCCTCCATCGCCTTCTTGATGACATAGAGCGTCTCCCAGCAGCCGAACATGTGGG
>NZ_RZSR01000836.1:0-2685 GCF_004023265.1 Mesorhizobium sp. M1A.F.Ca.IN.020.06.1.1 | reverse complement strand
CAGGTTCTAATCAGCAGCGTCCAACTGAAATCGAAACCCGGCGGGCAACTGCCGGGTTTTTTCTTTTCTGCGGGCAGTTCCTCAAAGCACCATTGCGCAGTGCTGCACTCGATAAGATGGCAGAAATCCGCCGTTCACGCCCCGGCTCCTGGTCTCCGCCGTGCCGCTTCCCTCCTTGCTTCGCCAGAGAACGACGAAACAATGAACGTTCTGCCAATCGCCACACGAGCGATTTTGCGGTGTACCTTCCGGCCAGAATTTTTCTAGTAGGAAACTAAATTACAGGTCAACCTCAGCCAAGTTGCCCAAGGCTTCGATCAGCGGTTGGATCTCGCCTTCATAGTTCCTCCAACGCTTGACGGACGACTTGTAAATCGGCTGGCGAACCTGCCAACGGCTGAAAGTGTTTACCGAGCCGTCCCTGTCAAAAAAGCGCAAGCAGGCGTCGTCCCAAGGCAACCCGAGATAATCTATCAAGCGGCGCGACTGCTCCTCTTGATTTTCAATCAATATCTCATACCGGTTTTCGAAGATGCGGCCCGGAAGAACGTTGTTCCAGTGCCGCATTAGGCGGTCATATTCTCTGTAGTATAGCCCTAGTGTCTCAAGATCTGCGCTGTAGTTATGCGCTTCATTGAACTGCAGCACGAAGCAGGAGATGCAATTGTCGATGGCATCGCGGCGGCAATGAATGATGCGCGCGTTGGGAAACAGGATGCCGATTAGTCCGATCAACTCGAAATTGTGGGGCATCTTGTCGACGATTCGAAGCGCATCAGGCGCTCGCTCACGTAGATAGGCAAGATGCTCGGATGCCAGCGTCTTGGTCAATTCGGGAGTAATCGTCGCGACCGATTTAGCGACGTTTGCGTCAGGGCCGTCTCTGAGGCCTAGCCCGTTGGCAATTCGTCTGAGCTTGCTGAGTTCGCCGGCGCCATGAACATCAGGATGGCTGGCGCAAATCTGCTCTGTCAGCGTCGTGCCCGAGCGAGGCATGCCGACGATGAACACAGGCACCTCCGAGGGATTGCCATAAGCGGCCATTGAAGCCACCAGTCCGGGTGTGAAGGTCTCGATCACGGCATCGACCCAGCGACGATAGCATCCCAGGTCGAATTTTAGGCCCCTGGCCTGATTCCCTTGCTTGAAGTGGTCCATCGCCTCCTGATAGCGATGGAGATCGTTGAGCACCTTTCCGGCGGCGTGGTGCAGCGCTGCCATTCCCTCCGGCCCATGGCCCGAATCTCGAATCTCCGTGAGGATTGCCGCGAGTTCCGTCGGCTCTTCCGTGAATTTGCGCGTTTGCATAAGCGCGTGATAGGCTCCCGGTACCGCGATGCGCCGTTTTATCGCCTCTTTCAGATGAACTGCCGCTTCCTCCATACGGCCAAGGCTCGCGAGTGCACCCGGCAACCCCAACCGGGCCCCAGGATGATTTCGGTCGAACTCGAGCGCCCTCTCAAAGAGCGGCAGCGCCATCTCTCCCTTGTCGAACGCCTTGTAAGCTTCGCCCAGGGCGCAAAGCGCTTCCACCAGATCCGGTTTCAAGGCCAAGGCCTGCTGAAAGTGCCTGATTGCCGGCGTAAACTCGCTGAGCTTCAGGTAGGTCTCGCCGAGACTAAGGTGGTAGTAAGGATTTCGTGGCTCCTCTCCGACCGCCCGGGCGAAGTACCGCAAAGCCTTCTCGTTGTCGAATCCGATGCCGAGGGTTCCCAGGATGTAAAAAGCCAGCGGATGGTTTGGGGTACGCGCCAGGACACGAAAGCAGAGTTCCTCCGCCTCAGGCAATTGCTCAGCTTTCTGAAACTCGAGCGCCTGCCTCAACAGCATGTCGTCGGCTTGCACGCGAGACGGACCGGACTTCAGCTGTGCCTTGGGTGCTACGGTTTTCGGCGGTGCCGCCTTAGCCGAGGGTTGAGTTTTCAGGTGCTTTGCCCAGGAAGGCGGCAATCGGTTGCTCATCCTGCGTCGCTAGCAAAAGCGGGCGGGAGAATCTAGTCCGGCTATGGTGCGTCTTCGTTGTTTGTCGCGCAGCTTGCACCCACCCCTCGCTCAAGCTAGCAAGAAGCCTCCTCTCAACCGAGCCTTTGCCATGCGCCAGCGCCCTTCCCTTACGCCGATCGTCGGCACGCTTCCCACCACGGTGCCGTTTGTCGGGCCGGAGGCGCAGGAGCGCGAGCGCGGGCGGCCTTTCCGCGCCCGCATCGGCGCCAATGAAAGCAGCTTTGGGCCCTCGCCGCGCGTGATTGCCCGCATGGAGAGCGTCGCGCGCGACCAGTGGATGTATTGCGACCCCGACAATTTCGAGCTGAAGGTCGCGGCGGCCGCGCATCACAAAGTCGGCGTCGAGAACGTGGTGGTCGGCGAAGGCATTGACGGACTGCTCGGCCTTGTGGCGCGCATGTATGTCGCGCCGGGCGACGCGGTGGTGACCTCGCTTGGCGCCTATCCCACCTTCAACTTCCACATCGCCGGCGTCGGCGGCCGGCTGGTGACGGTTCCCTACGCCAACGACAAGGAGGACCTCGACGGGCTGCTTGCCGCTGTCGCCCGGGAACGAGCGCCGCTCGTCTATCTCTCCAATCCGGACAATCCGATGGGAAGCTGGTGGGAGGCGCCGGACCTCGTCCGCTTCATCGAGGCGCTGCCGGAAACCACCATGCTGGTGCTGGACGAGGCCTATGG
>NZ_RZSR01000835.1:0-2687 GCF_004023265.1 Mesorhizobium sp. M1A.F.Ca.IN.020.06.1.1 | reverse complement strand
CTGCGGTAATGGTTGCGGTTGCCATCTCATGGCCTCCCTGCGGCAGCTCCAAAAGTGCGCGGCGTTTTCCGCCCGGAACTGCGTCAAAACAGGCTGGGCGGCTCGGCGCTCAATTGGCCACCGGGCCGCCCCCCAAACTGCTCAGTTGGTCGTCGCGGCCGGCGCGGTGCGGCTGTCGGCGGCGACGATGACGCTGAGGCCGGCGCGCAACTTGCCGGTCTTCAGCACGCCGGCCGGCACGTCGATGCGGACCGGCACGCGCTGCACCACCTTGGTGAAGTTGCCGGTGGCGTTTTCCGGCGGTAGCAGCGAGAACACCGCGCCCGAAGCCGGCGCCAGCGACGAAACCGTGCCCTCGAAGGTCTGGCCGTCGATGGCATCGACCGTGATGCGGACCTTCTCGCCAGGCACCAGCCGGCCAAGCTGCGTCTCCTTGAAGTTGCCGACGATGTAGAGCTTATCCATCGGCACGACGACGGCGAGCTTCTGGCCGGGCGTGACGAGGTCGCCCTGTTCGACCGAGCGGTTGCCGACGACGCCGTCATAGGGCGCCTTGAGCACGGTGAAGGAAAGGTCACGCTGCGCCTTGTCGCGGGTGAGCTGCAGCGAGGCGAGCGTGCTGGCGGATTCCGCACGCTGGGCTTCGAGCACGCCGATATTGGCCTGCGCGGCGGTGATCTGCGCGTCGGCGCCGGCGAGGGCTGCCTTCGCCTGGTCGAGCGCCGTCTGGGCGTCGTCGAGTTGTGCCTGCGTGCCGACATGCGTCTTGAGCAGCTGCGCCGCGCGGGCCTGTGCGCGTGCCGCATTGTCGGCCGCCGCCTGGTCGGCGATCTTCTGCGCCTGTGCTTGCGCCAGCGAGGCCTGCGCCGCCTTGGTTTGCGCATCGATGCGGTCGAGCGTCTTCGCCAGCGTGGCGATCTGCGCCTCCGCCTGGCCGACCGCGATTTTGTAGTCGCCGTCATCGATGACGAACAGCGGATCGCCGGCCTTGACGCTCTGGTTCTCGCTCACCAGCACCTTGTCCACATAGCCGGAGATTTTCGGCGACACGAACGACATGTCGGCCTGGACATAGGCGTCGTCGGTGGAGATCATGAACCGGCCGTCGGTCCAGTAATCGTAGCCGTACCAGGAGCCGGCGCCGAGGAGGCCCAGCCCGATGATCGGCAGCAGCAGCGAGCGGACAGAGCGCTTCTTCTTGGCCGGCGCTTCGGCAGGCGCGGGAGGAGCGGGCAGTACAGGCGCTTCCGGAGCTTCGGTCGACGGCTGGACCTTGGCGTTGGGGAAATTGCGGACTTCGGCGGTAGCGGGCGCGTTCGAGGACATGATAATCTCTCTGGGACAAGTCAGTCAGACTGAACCGTTCGGTTCGAATTGGTGATTGACATAGCGCGGAAAGAGGCCCATATCAAGAGCAAATCGAACCGGTTGGTTCGAAATATTTCGTGAGGTTTGACGTCGATGGTCGAAACGACAGCCGATAGCGATCTGCTCGACCTGCGCAAAGGCCGTCCCGCGGCCGGGCAGGATCCGATCAAACGGGCCCAGATCATCGAAGGCGCGCGCCGCGTCTTCATCGACAAGGGCTTCGAAGCCGCGTCGATGAACGACATCACGCGCGAGGCCGGCGTCTCCAAGGGCACGATCTACGTCTATTTCGCCAACAAGGAAGAGCTGTTCGAGGCTCTCATCGAGGAAGAGCGTGGCACCATCTTCAAGAATATGTATGAGGTGCTCGACCATTTCGACGACCTGCGCAAGACGCTGGTGAAGTTCGGCATGGTGCTCTCCGCCAAGATCACCTCGGCCAAGGTCATCCAGGCGCAGCGCACCGTGGTCGGCGCTTCCGACAGGATTCCCGAGCTTGGCGCCCGCTTCTACGAGCGCGGTCCCAAGCGTGGCCACGACAAGGTGATGATCTTCCTCAACGAAGCCGTCGAACGCGGCCTGCTGAAGATCGACGATGTCGATCTCGCCGCCTATCAGTTCACCGAGCTCTGCCTCGCCGGCCTCTTCCGCCAGTGCATTTTTTCCTACCGCACCAAGGCGCCGAGCCAAGCCGAGATCGAGCATGTCGTTCGCTCCGGCGTGAACGTCTTTCTGAAGGCCTACGGCACCGAGAAGCTCGCGGCCGAGGAGCAGGCGTCGCTCTCGGCGTGAACCTGCGGCGCGCAGCGATTGCGAAGGAACGCGAGGCGCTTTGACGACGCTACGGCGCCGCGGCAGCCGACTTCGATGCCACCGGTCACCTCCTTCTTCCAGCCCAACTCGAACCGTCGACCGGCACTTTTCCCGGACCCTTCCGGAAGAGCTTGTTAACCATCGGTTCCTATGTCTCGGGACACGTTTGTTCGACGAATCTCGAGTGTGACATCCATGCGTTTTACCCGTGCCAATCCTTCCGGTGCTTCCGCTTACGGCGACAACGACGACAGCAGCTCGGAAGACGCGCGGCACCATGGCGCTGCCGTGCCGCCGCAGCGGCAAACAGGGCAGGTCGTCACGCTGCGAGCCGCCGCTGACGGCGAATCGAACGCCGCCGATTCGGCTGGCGGCGACGAGTTCGGCGGCCAGGCCTGGCAGCAATATTTCTTCCTCGCGCCCAATGTGCGCTTCACTCGCACGCCGGATTCCGACAAACGGCCCGCACCGGAGCCAGTTGATGAAGCGCCGGCCAAGGCGGTGGC
>NZ_RZSR01000834.1:0-2698 GCF_004023265.1 Mesorhizobium sp. M1A.F.Ca.IN.020.06.1.1 | reverse complement strand
ATTGGACAGCAAGGCCGCGAAGGCCGCACCGATGGACCGTCTGTGGGCCGAGAACGACGAGTCACGTCTGACCAGCGACCCGTCGCTGGTGGTCGATGTCGCCGGCTTCGAGGGCCCGCTCGATCTTCTGCTGCATCTGGCGCGCAACCAGAAGGTCGATCTCGCCCGCATCTCGATCCTGGCGCTCGCCGAGCAATATCTGGCCTTCATCGAGAAGGTGAGGGCGCTGAGATTGGAACTCGCGGCCGACTATCTGGTCATGGCGGCATGGCTTGCCTTCCTCAAGTCGAAGCTGTTGATCCCGAAACAGCCGGGCGAAGAGGGCGAGAGCGGCGAGGAACTGGCAGCGGTGCTGCAGTTCCGGCTGAAGCGGCTGGAGGCGATGCGTGATGCCGCTGCGCGGCTGGTCAACCGCAACCGGCTCGGCCGCGACGTCTTCGCGCGCGGCATGCCGGAAATGGTGATCGTCGAGAAGCGCAATGCCTATTCGGCCTCGCTCTACGATCTGCTGACCGCCTATGCGCAGCAGCGCCAGCGGCAGGCGATCAGCAACGTGACGATCGCCAGGCGCGCCGTATGGTCGCTGAAGGACGCACGCGACGTGCTGGCACGGCTGGTTGGAACGATTGGCGACTGGACGGCGCTCGACAGCTTCCTGATCCAATATCTGGCCGCGCCGGAAGAAAGGCGCACGGCAATCGCCAGTTCGTTCGCCGCGACACTCGAAATGGTGCGCGAGGGCAAGCTGGATCTGCGGCAGGATCAGGTCTTCGCGCCGATCTATCTGCGCGGCCGCGCACGAGGGGTCAAGGCAGTCGAGGTGGCATCATGAGTGAACGCGCCAACGCTTCGGTCATCCCGTTCAAGGTCGAGGTCGAACCGGAAGCCGAGATGGCCGAGCAGGGTTCTATCGAGAACCCCGCCGAGCGGCTGCAATTGTCGGAAGCAGTCCGCATGGCCGAGGCGATCATCTTCGCCAGCGCCGAGCCGGTCAGTGACAGGCAACTGGCGGCGCGCCTGCCCGAGGGCGTCAACATTGCGGCCGCAATGGCCGATCTGCAGGAAATCTACGCCAAGCGGGGGGTCAACCTGGTGCGGGTCGGCGACGCCTGGGCGTTCCGCACCGCCGGCGACCTGGCTTTCCTGATGAGCCGGGACTCGGTCCAGCAGAGAAAGCTCTCGCGCGCGGCGCTCGAAGTTCTGGCGATCATCGCCTATCACCAGCCGGTCACCCGCGCCGAGATCGAGGATATCAGGGGGGTCGAGACCTCGAAGGGCACGCTGGACACGCTGCTGGAGACGGAGTGGGTCAGGATGCGCGGCCGCCGCCGCACGCCCGGCCGTCCCGTGACCTACGGCACGACCGACGCTTTCCTCGATCACTTCGCGCTGGAGGAGATCCGCGACCTGCCCGGCATGGAAGAGCTGAAGGGCGCCGGATTGCTTTCGACGCGCATGCCGTCCAATTTCTCGATGCCGGTGCCACCGGCCGATCCGGACGCGCTGGCCGAGGACGAGGATGCGCTGACCGATATCGACCTCGAGGAGCTCGGATTGCTCACGCCGCGCGTCACCGAAGAGTGAGTGCGAAACCGATACGAATGGTTTATTAGCAGGGGCTGCGCGGATTCGTAGCAAGGCGCTCACGCCGAAAGTGCGTGACATCCGCTAGCCATTTTACCAACTTCATTGCGGTTGTGTTTGAATCCCCGAGCGAAAACGCATAGATCATCGCCGAGGGAAAACATTCGAGAGAGATTGTTATGGGTTCACTATCGATATGGCACTGGCTGATCGTTCTGGTCATCGTGCTGCTCCTGTTCGGCCGCGGCAAGCTGCCGGAGCTGATGGGCGACATGGCCAAGGGCATCAAGAGCTTCAAGAAGGGCATGGCTGAGGACGATACCGACGACAAGCGGACCGTCGAGCACCGCGCCGACGAGACCGTATCGCCGGGCAAGGAAAAGGTCAGCAAGAGCTGAGTCCGGTTGTTGCTTTGAGCATGTCGTTGTCCCAGAACCCTTTCGTGTTTTTGGGCGACAGGCTCTCGTTGGAATAGATTGCCATGTTCGAAGTCGGCTGGAGCGAGCTGCTGGTGATCGCGGTCGTCATGATCGTGGTCGTCGGGCCGAAGGATTTGCCCAACATGCTGCGCACGTTTGGCCGCACCGCGGCCAAATTGCGCGCCATGGCGGGCGACTTCCAGAAGCAGTTCAACGACGCCCTGAAGGAAGCCGAGCTTGACGATGTCAAGGACTCGGTCGACAGCCTTCGTGGGCTCAGCCCGATGAACGAAATCCGCAAGCAGCTCAATCCGTTCGAGCAGGCGGCGGCCGACGTTCGGGCCGGCGTCGATACGATGATGAAGCCCAAGCCGGCTTCCGATCAGGCGCCCTCGGATGCAACGACCCCGCAGCCTGCCGAGCCGCTGAAGAACGGCGCGACGGAGATCCCGGGCATCAACGGAACCGACGTCGCCCCGGCTGTGCCGATGTCCTCGCCAGCTGCGCCGATCTCCCCGGCCTTGAATGAGGCCTCCGTGACCACGCCCATTGCGGAGACCGCCGGGTCCGCCCAGCCGGCGAAAAAAGTGGCCGCGTCGAAGACGAAAGCCGCCGGTGCAGCAGCGAAAGCGGCATCGGCCAAGGCTCCGGCGCCTAAAGTCCCGGCAAAATCTGCACCGGCGGCGGCAAAGGCC
>NZ_RZSR01000833.1:0-2698 GCF_004023265.1 Mesorhizobium sp. M1A.F.Ca.IN.020.06.1.1 | reverse complement strand
GCCTCGGACCATCTGGTCAGCGAGGCGCTCTACCTCACCGACCCTGAAGGCAACGGCATCGAGATCTACGCCGATCGCCGTCCGCAGGATTGGAAATGGAACGGCGACAAGATCGCAATGTCGACCGAGCGGCTGAATCTCCCCGCGGTCGTCGCCAGCGTGCCCGTCGGTGATGCCGGCTGGCAGGGAGCGCCGGAAAACACCATTGTCGGCCATGTCCACCTGCGCGTCGGGCGTCCGGAAGACGCCGAAGCGTGGTGGCATGACGAATTCGGCTTCGACACGGTCGCCAAATATGGCGGTCAGGCGGTGTTCCTGTCCTCCGGCCACTACCACCACCATATCGGTGCCAATTCCTGGCGCAGCGCCGGCGCCGGCCGCCGCGATCCCTCCCGCTCGGGCCTCGCCTGGGTCGAAATGCGCTCGGATAACGTGAAGGCCGAGACGACGCGTGAAGATCCCTGGGGCACGGTGATCAGGACGGTGCCTGGCAAGGCCTGATTAGGCTGCGCCACGCTAGCGGGGCGCCCTTCACTCGGACTCAAGCCTCTCCAAACACCCGCTTGAAGATCGTGTCGACATGCTTGGTGTGATAGCCGAGGTCGAACTTCTCGCGGATCTCGGCCTCGGGCAGTGCCGCTGTCACGTCCTTGTCGGCAAGCAGTTCCTCAAGGAAATCAGCACCTTGCTCCCATACCTTCATGGCATTGCGCTGCACCAGGCGATAGGCATCCTCGCGTGACACGCCAGCCTGGGTCAACGCCAGCAGCACGCGCTGCGAATGCACCAGGCCGCGGAACTTGTTGAGGTTCTTCTCCATGTTCTCGGGGTAAACGAGCAGCTTATCGACGACACCGGTCAGGCGTGCCAAGGCGAAGTCGAGCGTCACCGTCGCGTCCGGTCCGATCATGCGCTCCACCGAGGAGTGCGAGATATCGCGCTCGTGCCACAGCGCCACATCCTCCATGGCCGGCATGGCGTAGGAGCGGACCATGCGGGCAAGGCCGGTGAGATTCTCGGTCAACACCGGGTTGCGCTTGTGCGGCATCGCCGACGAGCCCTTTTGTCCCGGCGAGAAATATTCTTCCGCTTCCAGCACCTCGGTGCGCTGCAGATGCCGGATCTCGACGGCCAGGCGCTCGACCGACGAGGCGATCACGCTGAGCGTAGCGAAGAACATCGCATGGCGGTCTCGCGGGATGACCTGAGTCGAGACCGGTTCCGGCTTCAGGCCGAGTTTCTTCGCCACATGCTCTTCGACATAGGGATCGATGTTGGCGAAGGTGCCGACCGCGCCCGAGATGGCGCAGGTGGCGATGTCTTCGCGCGCGTGCAGCAACCGCTCGCGGCAACGCGAAAATTCGGCATAGGCCAGCGCCAGCTTGACGCCGAAGGTGGTCGGCTCGGCGTGGATACCGTGGCTGCGGCCGATGGTGATGGTATCCTTGTGCTCGAAGGCGCGGCGCTTCAGGGCCACAAGCAGCGCGTCAATGTCGGCAAGCAGGATGTCGCTGGCGCGTGTCAATTGCACCGCAAGACACGTGTCGAGAACGTCCGACGAGGTCATGCCCTGGTGAATGAAGCGGGCGTCCGGTCCGACGAATTCGGCGAGATGGGTCAGGAATGCAATCACGTCATGCTTGGTGACGCGCTCGATCTCGTCAATTTTGCCAACGTCGAATTTGGCAGCGCCGCCCTTCTCCCAAATCGTCTTCGCGGCTTCCTTCGGGATGACGCCGAGCTCGGCCAGCGCATCGCAGGCATAAGCCTCGATCTCGAACCAGATGCGGAACCGGGTTTCGGGCGACCAGATGGCGACCATTTCCGGCCGGGAATAGCGAGGGATCATGGTTTCTTAGTCCTGCTGGGAGAAGCTTTGGCCGCGTCCTAACAGAGGCCGGCTCAATGCTCAACGCCGCCGGCGTGCAAACCAGATGCTGGCGGCGGCAAGTACGGCAAAGCCGAACGGAAAATAGAGCCGGACGCCCAGGACGACGAACTGGTAGAGCGCGGCGAGGACCGTGAACACGAACTCAGACGCCCAGGTCCGCGTGAAGGCCGGCGCGTGCCACTCGGCGTAGTAAGAACGGTATTGCAGGGCAAACAGCCCGCCGGTGAAAGCGAGCGTCGCGCCAAGCAGGCATACGAAAGCTGCGGCGAGCGCGGTTTCCCAGTGGCGGCCGCGCGATACCAGTGCGGCGAACGTCAGCCCGACCGAAAAAGCAAGCGCGCCGCCGAGCGCATAAAGCAGCACGACGAAGCGGGCGCTGTCCGGCGTCTCCCAATAATACAGATTGAGGAAAGTGCTCGCCGCCATCGCAAGCCCCCACAGCAGGGCGCCGACAATTGCCGAGCTTGCTGATGGCAGAGCGTCGCGCAGGCGGTTTGCCAGGCGCAGACGCAAGGAGGCCGGCTGCAGCGACGTTACGGTCACTGGGCCACGTTCCGCGGCGAAAAGCGGTTCGCGTTGCGTGGTGTTGGCAATGCTCCCTGTCTCATTGGCACCATGGCTATCATGCCATGGTGAACAAGACATGCCGCTCGATGCATCCAATCCCGCGGCCGTTTGTTATTGTGGGCGGCCGACAGGGACGCGCGGCCACCCACCGGAGGGACCAGCATGACCGTCGATCTTAGTAAGATACGCGAGCATATGGAAGTAGTCGGCGCCGATGGCGTCCATGTCGGTACCGTCGAC
>NZ_RZSR01000832.1:0-2707 GCF_004023265.1 Mesorhizobium sp. M1A.F.Ca.IN.020.06.1.1 | reverse complement strand
GCTTTCGAGATGTTCTCGAGTCACGTCGGGGAGATCGTGGGGACGCTTACAACCTATTCTGGAATCCCCCTTCGCCTTTAGTGTCCAGGCGACTGCGAATCCCGATCACGGAGCGTATCACTGCCGACGGGGCAATCCTAACTCACCTTGACGAGAAGGACGTCTTCGAAGCTGCAAAAGCGCTAGAGGCAGAAGATATTGAATCGGTCGCGATCGCATTCCTTCACTCCTATGTGAATCCCGCACATGAGATTGCGGCAGCAAAAGCGTTGCGGGAAGCGGGGTATCGTGGGGAACTTTCGCTCTCGCACGAGGTCTCCGGCGAATATCGTGAGTACGAGCGCACCTCCACCACGATTGTTGATGCGTTCGTGCGGCCGCGTATGGCCAATTATCTTAAGTCGCTCGGAGAACGGGTGAGAGCGACGGGATTCAGGGGAAAGATGCTGGTCACTCGCTCTGGCGGGGGGGCGATGACCTTCGAGGAGGCCGGACGACGACCGGTCGAGACGGTTCTGTCTGGACCAGCTGCTGGGGCCGAGGGTGCGGCAGAGCTTGCACGACGGCTTGGCCTAGGCGATGCCATT
Organism: Mesorhizobium sp. M1A.F.Ca.IN.020.06.1.1; assembly: GCF_004023265.1. NCBI lineage: Bacteria > Pseudomonadati > Pseudomonadota > Alphaproteobacteria > Hyphomicrobiales > Phyllobacteriaceae > Mesorhizobium > Mesorhizobium sp. M1A.F.Ca.IN.020.06.1.1. Next base: position 2,120 of record NZ_RZSR01000832.1, on the reverse strand, counting down.
TCGATAGATGTGGGTGGAACGAGCTTCGACACTTGCTTCATCAGAGGCGATCGGCCACCCCTTATGTACGAGGGCAGTGTTGTTGGCCTCCCTGTACAGGTCCCGTGGGTGGACCTTCGCACCATCGGGGCGGGCGGCGGATCGATCGCGCACGTTGACCGCGGGGGGCTCATGAAAGTCGGGCCCCGGAGTGCTGGTGCGCAGCCGGGGCCTGCGTGCTATGACCGAGGCGGCACGGCTGCAACGGTAACAGACGCCGCACTGGTCCTCGGAATGCTTGGTCAAGCAAAGCTTTCGACTGGGCTGATGCTTAAACGAGAGAAGGCAGAGGCGTCGCTCCTTGAGCTTGCAAGGGAATTGGGTCTCAACGACATCAAGCAGACGGCACGCGGAATCCTGACTATTGTGACTTCAAATATGGCCAATGCCATCAGGGAGATCACCATCGAGCAAGGTCATGATCCACGCACAGCCTCGATCATCGCTTTCGGAGGGGCGGGGCCTCTGTTTGCAACGCTTATTGCCCGAGAGCTGGGAATCCGAGAGATAGTGGTCCCGCCCCATGCTGGAAACTTTTCTGCATGGGGCCTTTTGGGTGCCGATATCACGCGCACAGCTGCGCGGACCCGTATCCTCAAGCTAACAGATTCGAGTCTTCCTGAAATTAATCGCATACTTGCTGCCTCTTTCGAAACGCTTGGCTCGGACGCCGTTGAGGGTAGCATCACGGACAGCCAGGACAACGAGGTTGCCCTCGACCTTCGCTTCGTCGGACAAGAGCACTCGCTAACGGTTCCTGTTCCGTTTCGCAATGGGGAAGTCAGTGCTTCGATCGACGAGATTCGTAAACTATTTGTCGCCGAGTACACTAAGACCTTTAGCCATGCACTGGAGGATGACCTAGAGGTCGTCGTCATGCGGGCCACGGCTCGGACGCCACTCCCGCCGAGGACTGAAAAAGCGGTTCCGGGGGCGTCACTGAGGCCACCGGAGACGTTCGACTCCTACTCTTTCACGGAAGATGCGGTGCTGCCGTTTCAGATAGTGCCGCGGATGTCCTTATCTGCAGGCGACGCCATCACGGGCCCGGCGATCGTCCTTGAACAAACCGCGACAACTTACCTGGATGTCGGATTTTCTCTTCGCGTAGGTGACGAAGGGTCGCTTTTGCTTACTGATAAGAGGACACGGTCATGACGGAGCAGCGTTCGGCGATGAAGAAAGTGGCACAGGCCATGAATGCAGACGTTGATCCGATTACAACAGAAGTCATCAGGCACACTCTAAATTCAGTAGCTGAGCAGATGAAGCGGACACTAATCCGCACTGCATTCTCCCCTGTAATCTATGAAGTTCTTGACTTCGCAGTATCGATTTACGATCGGAAGGTACGATTGCTGGCCCAAGCACCGACACTGCCGATCTTCATGGGAACGTTGAGCTTTTGCGTCGAGGCCGCCGTTAAAGGCGTCGGAGGGGAAAAGGCACTCGAACCTGGCGACATTCTCTACATAAACCTGCCGTACGCAACGGGAACTCATCCGCAAGACGCGGCTCTCATTATGCCGGTCTTTGCAGGTGGCGACGAGCTGATCGGATATGCTGCCGTGAAGGCTCACCTCCTCGACGTGGGGGGAAAAGAACCGTACTCGACGGATACGGTTGACCTTTTCCAAGAGGGGACAATTTTTCCAGGTGTCAAACTGTATAGGCGGGGGGAGCGCGTCCTGGACATATATCGTACTCTCCTTGCAAATTCACGCATGCCCACCGCCATCGCCGGCGACGTCGAAGCTATGGTGGCGTCCCTCAGAGTCGGGGCAGTTGGCATGAGGGACGTGGTAGAGCGGTATGGCGATGAGCGCTTCTCCGGGGCCGTTGAGCGAATGCTAGATCATGGCGAGGCGCTTGTGCGTAGCTACCTACAGGAAATTCCAGACGGCCGTTACTCTGCCTTTGGACGGATGGACAGCGACGGGATCAGCGATGAGGAGATCGAGTTTGAGGTGATCGTCGAGATCGCTGGCTCGAGCGTTACGGTCGATTATTCCAATGCTCCCGAAGCTCGAGGAGGACCGATCAATTGCCCGCGCCCTGACACTGTCTCAGCCACTTCGGTC
>NZ_RZSR01000082.1:0-10686 GCF_004023265.1 Mesorhizobium sp. M1A.F.Ca.IN.020.06.1.1 | reverse complement strand
GTGGGCTCATCGGCCGATCCGGTTAGCGTCGAATTTGAATATGCGGCTGCCGCGGGGCGGGCCCGCGAGGCTCCGGGCCGGGAGGCCCGGAGCTCGATGGAAAAGGCCTACTCGACGGGCTTAACGGTATCCGTCGGCGGCTTCAGGTTGCCCCAGAAAGCGGGGTTGTCGACATTCTCCTTGGTGATCGCCGCGCCTGGGATCTTGATGTTCGGGCCCCAGGCTTCCTTGGTCACCACCGACTTCAGGCCGAGCACGTCATATTCTCCGGTCTTGATCTCCTGCTTGTTGACGACCTTGTCCATGAACATGGCGACGGCCGCGGCCTGGGCGTAGAGCGGCTGTTCGACTTCGACGTTGAGCCAACCCTTGCGGATAAGGTCGAGGCCGACCGGCGCGCCGTTCGAGCTCATCATCATCACGTCGCCCGGCTTCTTACCGGCAGCCTCCAGCGAAGCAACGCCCGCGACCGAAAGATGCGCGGCGTGGCTGAAGATCAGGTCGATGTCGGGATTGGCCAAGATCTGGTCGGCGACGATGGTGCCGGCGTTGCTCGCCTCCCACTGCATGGCGGGCAGCGAGATGATCTTGACGTCCGGAAACGCCTTCATCTTCTCCTCGAAACCCTTCTGGATGTCGAGCGTGTAGGGATCGCCGGGATCGCCGAGCACCTGCAGGATCTTGCCCTTGACCGAGCCATGCTTGGCCTTCAGCAGCGCTTCGGCCTGCTCCGCCGCAATGTGGCCGATCTCGACCGTGCCGGCGACCGATGTGAAGTCGGATGGCGTGGCGGTGATCTGGCGGTCGAACTCGACCACAGGGATGCCGGCCGCGCGGGCGGCTTCAACGGATGGCTTCAACGCATTGAAATCGACCGCGGCGAGGATGATCGCCTTCGGCTTCAGCGCGATCACGTCGTTCATCTGCGATTGCTGCGCGTCGGTCTTGTTGTCGGCGTTCAGTGTCTTCATCTCGTAGCCGACCTGTTTCAGGAACAGTTCCAGCGCGCTCACCGAGCCGGTCTGGAATTCGTCGAGCAAGGTCGGCACCAGGTAGTAGACGGTACCCTTGGACTGGGCGAATGCCGGCGTGAGCGTGGCAATGGCCAGGGCCAGGATACCGAAGACAGAAAGTAGCATTCGCTTCATGTCGTTCGCTCCTCTTTTCGCCGGACCCCTCATTTGTCCCTCAGCCCGCCGGTCCGGCACCGGCGAGCGTTTCCCCGGTGATCATGTTGATCACCGCATCGGGACTTGTCTTGTTGCGGGCAACGTCGCCCGCCACGACGCCCTGGCGGATCACCACGATCCGGTCGGCGACCTGGAAGGCCTGCTGCATGATGTGGGTGATGATGACGACGCCGATGCCTTGGCTCGCCACCTTGCGGATCATGTCGAGGCCGCGGCGCGTCTGCTCGACGCCGAGCGCGGCGAAGGGCTCGTCGAGCAGCACCAGCTTGCCGCCCCAATGAACGAAACGGTTGAGCTCGATCGCCTGCCGCTGGCCGCCCGAGAGGTGCTCGACCTTGGTGCGCATCGAGGGAATGCGGGTGCCGGCATTGGCCAGCGCCTTCGCCACTACTGACTCCATGGCGCGCTCGTCGAGCACCGGAACGCCCAGCACCTTGCGGGTGATCTCGCGGCCCATGAAGAAGTTGGCCACCACGTCGACATTGGTGCAGAGCGAGAGGTCCTGGTAGACGGTCTCGATGCCGGCGGCCTTGGCCTCGGCGGGGGTTTTGGCGAGGAACTCCTTGCCTTCGAACAGCATGCGACCCGAGGTCGGCTCGAGTCCGCCGGCAATGATCTTGACCAGCGTCGACTTGCCGGCGCCGTTGTCGCCGAGCAGCGCCACCACCTCGCCGCGCGCGATCGAGAAGCTGATGCCCCTCAGCGCCCGGATGGCGCCGTAATTCTTGGTGACGTTGTCAAGGACCAGCAGGGGTTCGCTCATGCCGCGATGTCTCCGCCGTTCAGAAGGTCGCCTTCGCGCTGCCGCTTGGCGGTGAAGATCTGGCCGAAGCGCGGCGAAAGCACGCCGGAAACGGCAAGTGCCGCGGCGCCGCGCAACACGGCATGCTGCCCGCCCTGCGCCACGAGGATGCGCGGCGCGGCGCGATCCTTGCGAGCCGAAACCGAATTGTGCAGCGGCTCCGCCAATGCAGCCAGGCGTTCGAGCAACTGAGGCGAGGCGAGGCCCCCAAGCACGATCGTCTCGGGGTCGAAAAGGTTCTCGATGACTGCGACGGCGTTGCGGAAGATCGGAGCGACTTCGGCCACCCATCCGGCGTCGTTGCCGTTCCAGCGGCCGCGCGCCTCGAGCGACAGATAGCGTTCGAGGCAGCCCCGGTTGCCGCAGGGGCAAAGCTCGCCTTCCGGAACGACGGGGATGTGTCCGATCTCGCCGGCATTGCCCCAGGCCCCGCGCAGCACGCCGCCGTCATGCACCATGGCGCCGCCAAGCCCGACGCTGAAATATAGATAATAGTAGTCGGATCGCTGGAGGCCGAGGCCGTAGAGGCGTTCCCCCATGGCCGCCGCCGCCATATCGGTCTCGAAGAAGGCGGGCAGGCCGGTCGCGGCGGCAAGGCGCTCGCGCAGCGGCACGCCTTTCCAGCCGGCCATTGTGGTCGGTCCGACGAAGCTCATGGACTCGACGCCGAACGGGCCGGGAAGCGCCATGCCGACGCCGATGACCCGTCCTCCGGCCCGGCGCCCGGTCAGATCGACAACCATGGCGCCGATCGTCTCGAAGGCGAGATCGGGCGTCGGGCTCGGCGCTTCGCGATGGACGCTCTCGATCACGTCGCCGCTCAGGTTGATGAGTGCGGCGTCTATCCCCAGCGGGGTGAGGTGGATGCCGACGGCATAGCCGCCTTCCGGGTTGATGCGCAGCGTGGCCGGCGGCTGGCCGCGGCCCTTCGGTTCCTCGCGGACCGACAGTATATAACCCTGTTCCTCCAACTCGCGCACGATAGTCGAGACCGTCTGAACGGTGAGCCCGACGTGCTGCGCGATGTCGCCGCGGGCGATCGGACCGAAGCGGCGGATGGATTCGAGCACGATGCGCCGGTTGTATGGCCGCCCGAACTCCTGATTGGTTCCCCGCAACGCCATGGCTTGCGCTCCTGACGGACACAAGGTTCGCAGAGAAGATTTATTCAGTCAAATGGAATTCAAAAATAATTTGCCCGGCTCTCGAGGAGAGCAAGTTTCCCTGCGGCCCCGGCGCTTGCGACCCGGGCAATGTGCGGAAAGCTAGTATCTGATGACGCGACGCTCGATCAGCACGACGATGCAGAAAAGCGCGATCGACAGCGACGAGGACAGCACGATCGCGGCGTAGAGCCGGTCGGATTGATAGTTGAACGTCGCCTGGATGATCAGCGCGCCGAGGCCTTTGTCCGAGCCGATCCATTCGCCGACGATGGCGCCGATTACCGCAGTGGCCGAGGCGATGCGCAGCGAGGAGAACAGCATCGGCAAGGCGCGGGGCAGGCGCAGAGCCCAGAAGATCTCCGAGCGTGTCGCCGACAGCACGCGGAACAGCTCGTGTTCGTTGTCGCTTGCCGAATCCAGGCCTCGGATCATGTTCACCAGGGTCGGGAAGAAGCAGATCACGGCGGCGATGACGATCTTTGGCGTCATGCCGAGGCCGAAGATCAGGATGATGATCGGCGACAGCGCCAGGATCGGAATGGTGTTGAAGAACAGCACGATCGGGAAATAGGCGGCCTGCAGGATGCGGCTGTGCACGAAGACCACGGCAAGCAGCACGGCGGCGAGATTGCCGATGACGAAGCCCGCCAGCGCCTCGATCAGCGTCGGTCTGAGATTGTCGATGAGCAGGGCGAAATTCTTCTGGAAGACGCCGAAGATCGCCGTCGGCGTCGGCACGATATAGGCCGGCACGCCGAGCAGCGGCAGGAGATACTGCCAGGCAATCAGGATCGACGCCGCGCCCAGAACCGGAAGCGCAATCGCCATTTGCGGGGCAAGCGGCGCCGGTCTCACGATGCGCGCTCCAGCGCTGCACGCAACTCGGCCATGGCGCCGACGATCGCCGCATCCTCGCGCTTGCAGCGGTTGCCTTCCTGCTTGAAGGGCCGCAGGTCGAGGTCCTTCACCACCCGTCCCGGATTGGCAGCCAGCACAATGACGCGCTCGCCGAGATAGGCGGCTTCGGCGATCGAATGGGTGACGAAAAGGATCGTTGTGCCGGTGCGCCGCCAGAGCGTCAGCAATTCGTCGTTGAGGCGATCGCGCGTGATCTCGTCCAGCGCGCCGAACGGCTCGTCCATCAGAAGCAGCCTGGGCTCGCCAAGCAGGGCGCGCGCGATGGCGACGCGCTGACGCTGGCCCCCCGAAAGCTGATGCGGCAGGCGTTCACCGAGTCCGCCAAGCCCCATCAGCTCCAGCAGTTCGCTGCTGCGGTCATCGATCTTGCGTGTGAGGCTGCGCTGGCCGACGCCGAGCGGCAGGCGCACATTGTCGCGCACCGTGCGCCAGGGCAGCAGGGTGGAATCCTGGAAGACGAAGCCGACGTCGCGGCGCGAGCGCACCGCGTGCGGTGTGGCCCCAAGCACGCTGATCGTGCCGTCCAGCGGGTCGAGCAGGTCCGCCACCACGCGAAGTAAGGTCGACTTGCCGCAGCCCGACGGGCCGAGGATCGACAGGAAGGAGCCGGCCGCGACCGTGAGGTCGAGGCCGGACAGCACCTTGACGACCTTCTGCCGGCCGCCATAGCCGACATCGAGCTTCTGCGCTTCGATGGCGTTCGGCATCAGGCCGCGGGCGCGTCGAGCTTGGGCCGGTCCGCGGCCGAAAGCTCCAGGATCTTCGTGGTGTAGACATCTTTGGCGGCCGGGCGTCCGTTCGGGTACTGGCCGACCTTGTCGAGCAGCGTCAATTGCTCCTCGATGGAGGCAGGGTCGAACGTGCCCCAGCCATCTTTGGCGGTCGCGCCGTCGAAGGAGAGTTTCAGCACCAGGTTGACGGTCTTCTCTTCCCAGCCGAGATCCATCTCCGGATACGCGGCGACCATCTTCTTCACCGCTTCCTGGGGGTTGGCGTGAACCCAGCCCCAGCCCTTGCCGACCGCGCCGACGAACTTCGCCAGTGTGTCGGGGTCCTTCTCGATCGCCGCGTCGGTCGCGAAATAGACGTCGGCGTAGGAAGCGAGGCCGAGGTCGCGCACCAGGAGATCGATGCGGTCCTCGCCGACCACGCTCAGCGCCTGGGTGTTGGTGATCCAGCCGCCGATGGCGTCGACGTCACCGCGCACCAGAGGCGCCTTGTCGAAGCCGACATTGACGATGGTGACTTCCGAGGGGTCGATACCGTTCTTGGCCAGGATCTCATCGATGACGAAGCGCGCGGTCGGCTGGATGCCGATCTTCTTGCCCTTGAGGTCGGCAACATTGCGGATTGGCTTTCCCGGTTTCGAGGTCAGCGCATAGGGGCCGGTGCGGAAGCCGCAGGCGATGATTCTGATCGGCACGCCGCTGGCGCGCGCCGCATAAAGCTGCGGCGTTTCCGAGAACTGGCCGAGCTGCGCGGCGCCGGAGATCACCGGCGGCACGGTCGAGGCATTGGGGCCGCCAGGGCTGAACTCCACCTCGAGCCCGGCATCCTTGAAATAGCCGTTGGCGACGGCCGCGATGTCACCGATCTGGCCATTGGACATCAGCCAGTCATACTGGATGACGACCTTGCCGGCGGCCCTGGCGCCCGGCGTCAACACCAATTGCATACCGGCTGACGCGGCTGCGACCGCTGCGAGGCCGCCCTTCACGAAAGCGCGGCGGTTCAATTCGTAGTCTTGGCTCCCACTCATTTTTCGCTCCTGTTGCAGACTTCTTGTCTCTTCTTTCCAAGCGCCGCTCCCTCGGCGCGGCGTCGCTACGGCTGTTGGTCGTGGTAGTCGCCAGGGCCGCCGTCGAGCCAGGCGTAAAGCTCCCAAAGCGTGTCGTCCGGATCGGTGAAATAGGCGCAGCGCGCATTCCAGACGTAGTTTTCGGGCGGTCCATAGAAGGGCACGCCCTTGGCGCTCAATTCGCCGTGCAGCCGGTCGATCTCGGCCGGCGATCCGAGCTGGACGGCGACGCAAACCTTGTGCGCTTGGCGCGGCGATCTCTGGTTCGAGACGCCGGTGTGTCGGTTGATGTGGTCGAGCTCCCAGGCGGCGAGCGTCACGCCCTCGCCATGGAAATCGGCAAAGCCTTCGGCACGCCGACGCAGCCGGAAGCCGAGTTTCCCGACATAGAAGTCGACCGTACGCTCGATATTTTCCACCAGCAGGCAGACGTCGGAGATGCGGGTGAGGTTGGCCGGCATGATTATTTCGTCCCGCCGGTCTTGGAGAGTGGCAGCTTCACGCCGACGCGGTTCGCAGCGCCGATGATGTGCGTACGCATTGCTGCTTCTGCCGCCGCCGGATCGCCCGCCACTAGCGCCTCATAGATGCGCACATGTTCGCCGACATTGATCTCGACGAGATCGTGCAGCGGGTTGGTTAAGCGGGCATAGTGGATCGACTGGCGGATCTGCTCGCAGACAAAAGAGATGAAGGTGTGGATGTAGCTGTTGCCGGTCGCCCGCGCGATCTCGCGGTGGAATAGCAGGTCGGCGTCGATGCTGCCTTCTTCCCAGCGCTCCTCGCCGCCCATGCGGTCGAGCGCCGCCTTGATCGAATCGAGATGCTCCTGCCCGCGCCGCGCCGCGGCGAGCGCCGCCGACTCGGCCTCGAGGATGCAACGCAGCTCGAACAGCCGCTCCATATTGTGGGTGTCCTTGAGCGCCTCGCGGTCGATGCGGATCGCCGCCCTTTGCTGGGGCGCCAGCACGAAGGCGCCGATGCCTTGCCGCGCCTCGATCATGCCGTCCGCCCTCAACTGGGCAATCGCCTCGCGCACCACATTGCGGCTGACGCCGAACTTCTCGGAAAGCTCCTGCTCGGTCGGCAGCCGCGCGCCGGGATTCAACTCGCCGGATTCGATCTCGCGGCTGAGGAAGGCCGCGACCCGGTGCGGCAGGGTCTCGACGGTGCCGATGGCGGCCAGTCTCTGCTTCATAAAAAACGCTCCGTCGAGGGCAGCAGGCAGCCGGGGTTCATCACCCCTTTAGGGTCGAGCGCAGTCTTCAGCGCGGCAGCCATGCGGCGATGCGCCGGCGAAAGCCCGGCCCAGAATTCTCGGGCACGGCTGCGGCCGATGCCGTGCTCGGCGCTGATCGAGCCGCCGAGCCTGACGGCGATGTCGTAGAGTCCCGCCGTGATTTCCTCGCCGCGCGCCCGGGCTTCGCCATCAGCGAGATCGAGCGGCGGCAGCACATTGAAATGGATGTTGCCGTCGCCGGCATGGCCATAGGCCAGTGCAATCCAGCCCGGATGTTCGGTGGCGACGAAGCGGCGGGCGCGCTCGACAAGGGCAGGGATATCGGAAATGCGCACCGAGAGATCGGTGCGCACGTGGTAGCCGCGCTTCGCCTGGCCCTCGACCAGTCCCTCGCGGATCGCCCAGAAGGCCTTAGCCTGCGCGTTGCTGGTCGCGAGGACTGCGTCGGCTACCAGGCCGCCTTCGAGCGCATCGGTTAGAAAACTGGCGAGCACGCCGTTGAGGTCGATGGTCGGTCCGGAGGACAATTCGATCAGCGCATGGACGGGTGCTGCGACAGGCGCCGTCATTCCAGGATCGACCAGCCGGGCCAAATCGATGCATTCCGAGCCGATGATCTCGAAGGCGGAAATCAGATCGGAGCAGGCGCGTCGCGCTCGGTTGAAGAGGCCGATGGCCGCTTCGAACGAGATGAGGCCGAGATAGGCGGTCTCGACACGGGCAGGCTTCGGGAACAGCTTGACCTCCACACCGGTAATGATGCCGAGCGTGCCCTCGGAGCCGATGAACAGCTGCTTCAGGTCATAACCGCTGTTGTTCTTGCGCAGCCCGGAAAAGCCGTTCCACAGCTCGCCATCGGCCAGAACAACCTCCAGCCCCAGGATCAGGTCGCGCGCCATGCCGTAGCGCAGCACGTTGACGCCGCCGGCATTGGTCGCGGCATTGCCGCCGATCTGGCAACTGCCTTGTGCGCCGAGCGCCAGTGGGAACAGGCAATCTTCGGCCTCGCTTGCCTCTTTGATCGTCTGCAGCACGCAGCCTGCGTCCGCCTGAAGTGTGAAGTTCGCGCGATCGATCCGGCGGATGGCGTTCAGCCGCTCCAGGCTGACGACTACACCGCCGGTGGTGGTGCCATCGATGGCGCCCGAAACCAAGCCGGTGTTGCCGCCCTGTGGAATGACGCCGAGTCCCAACTCGCTGCACAGACGCATCAGCACCTGCACCTCCGCAACCGACGCGGGGCGCAGTACGGCCAGCGCGCTGCCTCGATAGTCGCCGGCCCAATCGCCGAGATACTTCGCCATTCCAGCAGTGTCGGCAGTGAGACCGCTCGGCCCCACTGCGTCTTCGAGGACGCTGAGGATATCCGGTGAGAGGCTGCGAACGGTCATCAGCGGCGCAATCGGTGAGGCGATAGGGTGATGTATATCATCCTACAACTTGGATTGAGTCAATCCGAAGCGAGGCGCTGCCCAGGCAAAACGGTGGATAAATCTGGAGGGACCTCGGGTCGGCCGCGAGGCGTGCGCTAAAGGTACTGCGCGACCTTCTTGCCGACGGCGAGGAAGCGCAGCGGGTCGACCGCCTCGCCGTTGTGGCGCACCTCGTAGTGGAGATGCGGACCGGTCGAGCGGCCGCTGCTGCCGGTCTTGCCGATCACGTCGCCGGCGGCGAGCTTCTGGCCGACAGTCACGTCGATCTCGCTGAGGTGGCCATAGCGCGTCGCAAAGCCGTTGCCGTGGTCGACCTCGACCATGCGGCCGTAGCCGCCGTTCCAGCCGGCCTTGGTGACGACGCCGGCAGCGGTGACCTTCGCCGGCATGCCGATCGGCGCCCTGAAATCCATTCCCGTATGCAGGGCGGCCGTGCCGAGGATCGGGTCGGTGCGCACTCCGAACGGGCTGGTCACAGTATGACCCGGCGCGGGATTGCTGAGCGGCAGCTTGCGCGCCTCTTTCTTGACTTGATCCAGCGCATCAAGCGCTTCATCCAGCTCTTTGACTTTGCTGTCGAAGATCATTGAGGAATCGAGCGGCACCAGCGGCCCGCCGACATCGTTCTTGTCGAGCTCCGTGTCGACCGGCAGCCCGGCGGCTTGCAGTGCCTGCGAGATCGCGTCCGCGTTGCGATAAGCGTTGTCCGCAAGCGTGGTGATGCGGGTGAGCTGCTGGTTCTCGATGGCCTTGAGCGAAGCGTTGATCGACACGAAGAGCTTGTCGGCGCGATCCGCTGACGTTTCGTTGTCGAGCGGGTCCGAGCGTGTCGACCACAGGGAGAATGGCCTCGTGTCGCCGGCGCCCAACGACGCGACGGAGTAGGTCGGGACCTGCGAAAGGCCGCCGGTGATCTCGGCGTGCTCGTCGGGTTTCGTCGCTGCGGCATTGGCTGCGGCGGGCACATCGCCGACCTCGCTCTCGGCGCGTTCGAGGATCGGCCCGAGCCGGCCGTGGCGCTGGCTGAGCTGGGTCTGCCTGGCCAGCAACTCGCCGACCTTGGTCTCCATGAGCTGCTGGTCGAGAAGCTGGCGGCTGGTGATGCGATCGACCTGGGCGCGAAGCGCGGAGATGCGATCCTCATAGGCCTGCTGCATGCGCGCCTGCCTGGCCGTGGTGGCGCCGATCAGGTCATCGCGCAGCACCAGGTAGGAGGTGGCGAGCAGATAGCCGATGGCGATCGCCGCAAGCGCCGACCCGATGAAGGCGGCGAGCCACGGGCGGATGGTGAAATGCCGGATCTCGTTGCCCCGGGCGATAATGACCGTATGGGGCTCCTTGCGCCTGCCGAAGACCGCTGACTGACCGTTTGAATTCACGGGACCAAGCTTTCGTTACGACTCCAACGACAGCTCGATTACACATTATTAGGGTTAACAAAGCTTTGCTGGCCCCGATGTCGGCATAACCAAATCCCGCAACGCGGGTGGCAGGGTGCAGGGAAGGAGGCCAGCAAATCGCGGAAGCTTTGGGTCTGCCCCGCTTCAGAGCGCGCGCACCGCCTCCAGCACCTCTTCGGCATGGCCCTTGACGCGCACCTTGCGCCAGATGCGGGCGATGCGTCCGTCCTGGCCGATCAGGAAGGTGGCGCGCTCGACACCCATGTACTTGCGGCCGTACATCGTCTTCTCGACCCACAGATGATAGGCCTCGATCGCCTTGCGCTCCTCGTCTGCGACGAGATCGAGGGTGAGATCGTATTTCGCCTTGAATTTGTCGTGTTTCTTGACGCTATCGGGGGACAGCCCGATGACCACGGCGCCGACCTTCTCGAATTCCGGCTTCAGCTGCGAGAAGCCGATCGCTTCGTTGGTGCAGCTTGTGGTGTCGTCCTGCGGATAAAAGTAGAGTACGACAGGTTTTCCCCGGATCGCGGCGAGGCTCAGGGAGCCGCCGCCGTCGCGCGGAAGATCGAATTGCGGCGCAACGTCGCCCACGTCGAGTTCAGCCATGTCGATGCCCTTGTTTGCGGTTACGCGCGGATCGAGCATCGATATAACGTGAGGCGGGGATTCGTCCACGACGAGTACGTTTACAACGGAATATTGCTTGGATCAGGAGCGACCGCAGCACGAGAAG
>NZ_RZSR01000831.1:0-2713 GCF_004023265.1 Mesorhizobium sp. M1A.F.Ca.IN.020.06.1.1 | reverse complement strand
CTTCTGGATGAACTGCGTGATCTGGCTTTCCGGAATGGCGCCCATGAAGCCGTCGACCGGCTGGCCGTCCTTGAAGGCGATGACCGCGGGAATCGACTGGATGCCGAGCTGGCCGGCGACCGAGGGATGATCGTCGATGTTCATCTTGACCAGCCTGACCTTGCCGCCGGCAGCCTTGACCGCCTTTTCGAGCTGCGGCGTCAGCTGCTTGCACGGGCCGCACCAGGGCGCCCAGAAGTCGACCAGCACCGGCTGGCGGCGCGATTCCTGGATGACATCGGCCGCGAACGTCGCGGTCGTCGTGTCCTTGACGAGATCCGCGGCCGCAGGCGCCTCGCCGAGCGAGACCTTGCCGCGGTCCGCCCCGCCATAGTGCACCGATTGGGCGTACTGGCCGGCATTGCCGCCAAATGAGCCGCTGAACGGATTGTTGTCACTCATGTCGTCGCCCTTTCGGTCGCGTCGTCGCCGGCTTCGGGGTGCGGCGGGTTATTATCGGATTTCGGTTTCGCCATCCATGTGGCGATCAACCCGAGACTTTCAAGATAACAGGATCGTGGCCCGTTGCCTCGACGAATTTGACGAGATCGGCGGCGGCGATGGCCGTCGTCGCCTCATTGGTCAGCGGATGGCCGTTGATGACGTCGTGACTCATCAATTCCTGGTCCAGAACCACCTTGATCCGCCCGGCCGTGTCGTTGATCAGGCCGAAGATGGTAACCGCGCCGGGAATGACGCCGAGCAGCTCCATCAGCATTTCCGGCTTGCCGAAGGAGACGCGGCTGGCGGCGCCGATCAGATGGTGGATTTGCTTGAGGTCCACCACGGCCTCCTCGCCGACGGTGACGAGAAAGTAATTGTCCTTCTTGTCCTTGAGGAAGAGGTTCTTGGTGTGGCCGCCCGGGATCTCTCCGCGCAGCGCCTGCGAATCGGCGACCGTGAACAAGGGCGGGTGGCGCACCGTCGAGACGGAAATGCCGAGATCGGCAAGAAAGGCGTTAAGCTCGGCTTCGGTCTTCGGCATCGGTCCTCGCATCATCTGGAAAGCTTGTGCCGTTTACGGCGAACGATGCCCTTGGGGCAAGGTCGCCCGGCTGGGCCAACGCAATCCGCCGGTTCGAAACCAACCTTCCCTATAGGAAGAGCTAGCTCCAAAAAGACCGTCATTTCCCTGTTGCAATCGCCGCGCTCTTCGGCCATATAGGCGCGGCTTGCGGCCCAAGGCCGCGCGAGCGGGTGTAGCTCAGGGGTAGAGCACAACCTTGCCAAGGTTGGGGTCGGGCGTTCGAATCGCCTCACCCGCTCCAGTTTCCTTCAGGGAATCAAGCAAACGAAAAGCCGCGGTTCGCCGCGGCTTTTTCGCGTTTGTAGCCTTCAGAACAAGATTCCGTTGCGCGCCGTCCCCCATACTGTGGCGACGCAGTGAACGATCCCGATCGGCAGCGCCAGCAACGGCTTGGAGCGGATCAGAAGGATATAGATCGTGAATTGGGCGCATGCCGCGAGCAGCCCAGGCAAAGCGCCAGCGCCCGCCATCATCAGCAGCATCATCCAGGGGACCACGACGAAACCGGGAACGTTCGTTCCGTGCCCTGCGCCCATCGTGAAAAGCGCGATGAGGAACCCGACAAGGCCCAGGCCGACGCCGGCCGCGATTGTCTTCAGCATGACGCTGCTCTCCGCGATCTGTGGCTCGGCCCATGCTGGCCGGGCAAAATAGAGGAACGTCGCGACGGAAAGGAAGCGCCCTGCCGCCCACTCCTGACGGTTTGGCGCCTTTGCTGGAACAATTCCAGGAAAGTCCCTAACGGCTCTTCCTCCTCGCCGAAGCCTTCAGTCCGGAATTGCGCAAAAAAGGAAGTCGAGCGGTTCGGCGTTTCCATAAAACGAACCGCTCTACCCAAGCCTCGCCCTCGTCGTCCTCGGCGTCGCCAACAGCAGGCTCGTCTCGCTGCCGGTGATCCCGGGGATCAGCCGGATGCGACGCAGCACGGCGTCGAAGTCCGTGAGTGAGGCGGTGCCGAGTTCGACCACCAGGTCCCAGCGGCCGTTGGTGGTGTGGATGGTCGACACCTCGGGAAAGCCGCCGAGCGCCCTGATCACGCGGTCCGCGGCATGGCCCTCGATCTCGATCATCATCACGCCGCGTATCCTCTGGTCAACCGTGTCGGCGCGCAGCACCACCGTGTAGCCGATGATCTCGCCGGACTTTTCCAGCCGCCCCATCCGCGCCCTGACCGTCGCGCGCGAGACGCCGAGATCGAGCGCGAGATCGGAGACGCTGCGCCGCGCATCGTGCCTCAGAAGCGTCACCAGTCTCTCGTCGAGCGCGTCCATGTTGACCATTTCGAACAGCCGATATGCCCACTATGATAGATCGGCCTTTTCGAAATGCCAATTTACCCTATTCAAACCGCCAGGCAGCGGTGGTTCACTCCGGCAAATCAAACGCAAAAGCGGAAAGAAGTGATGCGCTGCAGGATCGTTGGCGCGCCGGTGCAGGACGGCGCGGGCCGGATGGGATGCGAGATGGGGCCGAGCGCGCTGCGCACCGCAGGGCTTGTCTCGGTGCTGTCGGAGCTTGGCCATGAGGTCGAGGACTGGGGGGCGGTTGAGAAGGCGGCGGCGCGCCCTGTCGCTCATGGCAATCTCGCCCTGAAGGCGCTGCCCGAAATCTCCGCCTGGACGGCGGCGATTTCCGAGACCGCCTACG
>NZ_RZSR01000830.1:0-2715 GCF_004023265.1 Mesorhizobium sp. M1A.F.Ca.IN.020.06.1.1 | reverse complement strand
GTCAGGATCAGCGAACCATCGTTCGCCACCGCGACACCGACCGGCCGGCCCCAGACCGCATCGTCGGCAATGACGAAGCCGGTGGCGAAATCCTCATATTCGCCGGTCGGCTTGCCGTCCTTGAACTTCAGCCGCACCACCTTGTAGCCGGTGCGGACATTGCGGTTCCACGAGCCGTGCAGGGTGACGAAGGCGTCGCCCTTGTAGTCGGCCGGGAAGTTGCCGCCCTCGTAAAAGGCGATGTTGAGCGGCGCCGAATGTGCCTGGATCAGCACGTCCGGCACCGTGACCTTGCCGGCGAGATCGGGCCGCGCGCCTTTGTGGCGCGGATCCTCGTTGTCGCCGATATAGTACCAGGGCCAGCCATAGAAGGCTCCCTCCTTGACGGCGGTCGCATATTCGAAAGGCACGTTGTCGCCTAGCTCGTCGCGTTCGTTGACGACGCACCAGAGCGCGCCCGTGGCCGGCTGCACCGTCATGCCCGAGCAGTTGCGCAGGCCGGTGGCGACCATCCTGCGGTTCTTGCCGTCAGGATCGAAAGCGAGCACATCCGCTCGGCCTTCCTCCGCGCCCCAGGTAGCGCCGAGCGGTGCCGATCTCGCCCATTCTTCGACGCCGCCCTTCGGCCTCGCTCCCATGCCCTCCGCGGTATTCGAGCCCGAGCCGACCGAGAGATAGAGCGTTTTGCCGTCGGGCGAAAAAGCGATGTCGCGCGTCCAGTGATGGCTCGACGGGATGTCCGAGACGATCGTTTCGGGCTCGCCGGAAGCTTTGAGGTCGCCGTCGCGATAGGCAAAGCGGACGACGCTGTTGCTGTTGGCGACATAGACCCATTGCGGCTTGTCGCCCGGCGGATAGAAGGCGATGCCGTAGGGCCGGGTCAGGCCTTTGGCAAAGACCGACTTCTCGGCGGCCTTGGCGCTGCCTTCGGCCAGTCGATAGACGCGGACCTGGCTCGCCCTGCTGTCGGCGACGAAGAGATCGCCGTTCGGCGCCGTGCGCACGACACGCGGGCTGCTGATGCCCGAAGCCACCAGCTCGGCCGAAAAGCCGGGTGGAAGGGCTGGCTTGGCATCCTCGGGGCGATCGGTGACACCGCCGCCGTTCGAGGCGGATTCGGCGACATTCGGCTTCGGGAGATCGTCGGGCCTGATGAGGCGCCGCACGCCGGGCCGGTCGGCCTTCCAGTCACCGAAGGCCTTCTTGCCGGTGAGCAAGGGCTGATCGGCCTGTTGCGCGACGGCGCCGGAGGCCAGGAGCAAGGCGAGGGCGGCAAGGCCGGCAATCCGTATCATGCTGTTCTCCGTTATTCGCCAACGTGCATCAGCAACCAGACAGCGAATATCGGGCAGGCTTTCCAAAAGAGAAGCCGGGCATGCGGATTTTGACGGAAAGCGCCGGCAGTTCAGCTCTCTTCGATATCCAGATCGTCGTCGAGCTGCTTTTCCAGCGCGACCAGATCGGCCGGCAGCGGCAGGCCCATGGCGCGCATTTCCCTGAGCTTCTCGCGCAGTAGCTCCTGGATCTCGTGATCGTCTTCCGGTTGGTTCACCATCTCCTCGAGCAGCAGGCTGATCTGGGCCTTGAACGATTCCAGCGCCATTTCCACCCTCCTTGCGACGTTTCCCGCTCGCCTATCTCAGCATGCGCGAAATCAACTGGGCCGTATAGTCGACCATCGGGACGATGCGGGCATAGTTCAATCGCGTCGGGCCGATGACGCCGAGCGCGCCGACGACGCGGGCATCCTTGTCGCGATAGGGCGCGACCACGAGCGACGAACCGGACAACGAAAACAACTTGTTCTCCGAGCCGATGAAGATGCGCACGCCCGGACCTTCCTCGGCGAGGTCGAGGAGCTGCAGCAGTCCGTCCTGCGTTTCCAGATCCTCGAACAGATGGCGCAGCAATTCGAGATCGGCCTGGGCGGTGACGTTTTCCAGAAGATTGGCGCGGCCGCGCACGATGAGGCGCGCCGGCAGGCCGCTTTCGGCGCCGGCCCAGACCGCGAGGCCCTTCTCGACCAGCTCCTGCGACAGCGTGTCGAGAGCCGCCCTGGTCTCGTCCTTGATGCGCGCGATCTCGACCCGGGCCTCGGCCAGCGTGCGGCCGCGGATATGGGCGTTGAGGAAGTTCGAGGCCTCGTGCAGCTGCGAGACGGTGATGCCGGCCGGCAGGTCGACAACGCGGTTCTCGACATCGCCGCTCTGCGACACCAGGACGGCGAGCGCCTTGGTGGGTTCCAACTGGATGAACTCGATGTGCTTCAGAGCCACCTCGTTCTTGGCGGCGAGCACCAGGCCGGCGCCGCGCGACATGCCGGAGAGCATCTGGCTGGCCTCGGTCAGCATATGCTCCAGCGTGGCGCCCGAGCCCGAGGCACGCACCTGCGCCTCGATGACGCGACGCTCGTCGTCCGACAGATCGCCGAGCTCCATGAAGGCATCGACGAAGAAGCGCAGGCCGGTCTGGGTCGGCAGGCGGCCGGCCGAGATGTGCGGCGCGTAGATCAGCCCCAGATGCTCGAGGTCGCTCATCACGTTGCGGATGGTGGCCGGTGACAGCGACGACGGCAGGATGCGCGACAGGCTGCGCGAGCCGACCGGCTCGCCGTCGCGCAGATAGGAATCGACGATCCGCCGGAAGATGTCGCGCGAGCGCATGTCGAGCGACTGAAGCACGGGCGGCTGCGATGCGGGATCGACTGCCTTGTTC
>NZ_RZSR01000829.1:0-2716 GCF_004023265.1 Mesorhizobium sp. M1A.F.Ca.IN.020.06.1.1 | reverse complement strand
CGACAAGGCCTACGAGGCTTGGTCGTTCAACGCCATCCCCAAAATCGGCAGGGCGGTGACCGGCGACGACGAGCCCTATTCCTATCTGGTCGAATCGATCCGCAAGTTCCCCAACCAGCAGAACTTCGCCGCGATGATTGGTCGGGCCGGCTTCGATCGGGTTACTTTCCGCAACTATTCGGGGGGCATCGCGGCGCTCCATTCGGGCTGGAAGCTTTGAGGCAGGGCGTCCGATGACCAGCGTTGGCGCCGGCTTCCGGCTCGCCAGGGCCGGCTGGGTGCTGGTCCGCGAGGGCGTCGTCGCGGCGCTGCCCGGCGAAGAGCTTTCCGGTATGCCGAAGCTCGGCTGGCGGCTGGCGCGCGTGCTCACTCGCCGCCGCGCCCGAAGCCATCTGCGCGGCGACCGGCTGGCGCAGGCGGTGGTGCGGCTGGGGCCATCCTATGTGAAGCTCGGCCAGTTCCTCGCCACGCGGCCCGACGTCGTCGGCAACGACATGGCGGTCGACCTTGCGCTGCTGCAGGACAAGATGCACACCTTTCCGAGGGCGGAAGCGGTCGCGGCGATCGAAGCCTCGCTCGGGCGCAGGATCGAGGATCTCTACGCAACCTTCGGCGAGCCGGTCGCGGCGGCATCGATCGCCCAGGTGCACGGCGCCGAAGTCGTTCGCGACGGAAAGGCTTCACGGGTCGCGGTGAAGGTCATCCGCCCCGGCGTGCGCCATCGCTTCTTCCAGGATCTCGAGAGCTACTTCCTCGCCGCCCGCCTGCAGGAGAAGTACATCCCCTCCTCGCGGCGCCTGCGGCCGATCGAGGTGACCCAGACGCTGGCGCAGACCACCAAGGTCGAGATGGACATGCGGCTCGAAGCGGCCGCGTTTTCCGAGCTCGCTGAGAACACCAAGGATGATCCGGGCTTCCGCGTGCCGGCGGTCGATTGGGAGCGGACCGGCCGAGACGTGATCACCATGGAGTGGATCGACGGCGTCAAGATGAACGATCTGACCGGCCTTGCTGCCGCCGGTCACGACCTCAAGGCGATCGCAGCCAATCTCGTCCAGTCCTTCCTCAGGCATACGCTGCGCGACGGCTTCTTCCATGCCGACATGCATCCGGGCAACCTGTTCGTCGAACCGGACGGCACCATCGTTGCCGTCGATCTCGGCATCGCCGGCAGACTCGGCAAGAAGGAGCGGCGTTTTCTGGCCGAGATCCTCTACGGCTTCATCGTGCGCGACTACCGGCGCGTCGCCGAGGTGCATTTCGCGGCCGGCTATGTGCCGCGTCAGCACAATGTATCGGCCTTCGCGCAGGCGATCCGCGCCATCGGCGAGCCGATCCACGGCCAGTCGGCCGACACGATCTCGATGGCCAAGCTTCTGACGCTGCTGTTCGAGGTCACCGACCTCTTCGACATGGCGACGCGGACCGAGCTGGTGCTTTTGCAAAAGACCATGGTGGTGGTCGAAGGCGTGGCCCGCACGCTCGATCCGGCGTTCAACATGTGGAAGACTTCGGAGCCGGTGGTCAGTGACTGGATCGCGGGCAATCTCGGCCCGCGCGGCGTGCTCTCGGACGCGCGGGACGCCGGCAAGGCCTTGATCTCGCTGGCGAGGCAGGCGCCGGACATTGCGGTTCGCACCGAGCGGCTGTCGCGTGAGATCGACCTGATGGCCGAGCATGGCTTGCGCTTCGACGAGGCGACCGCGCGCGCGATCGGCAAGGCGGAGGCGCGCCACACCCGCTCCGGCCGGGTGGCGCTGTGGACCATTGCGCTGACGCTGATTTACATCGCGTGGCGGATTTTCTGACCGCCCGCCGCCTTGCTGCGTTTTGATTGCATTGCTATCATTGCCGGCGCTAGTTTGAGGCGGGTGCAATCAGATGGCCAGCATCACGATCCGCAACCTTGACGATGGAGTTAAGGACCTGCTGCGCCAATTGGCTGCCGAAAATGGCTGCTCGATGGAGGAGCAGGCCCGGGCGATGATCAGGGCGGCGGTTGAGGGCCGGGCAGGGCAGGCCGACCGCATCGACCAGATCGAGAAGACGCTGCGTGCGCTGACCGGCCCCGGCCAGCAAGCACCGCCTATCGCCGACATGCCCGGCAGGCCATCAGTTCGCGGAACGCTCTCCGGCAAACGCGTCCTTCTCGTCATCGGCGGCGGCATCGCCGCCTATAAATCGCTCGATTTGATCCGGCGCCTGCGCGAGCGCGGCGCTTCTGTCCGGGTGGTAATGACATCAGCCGCGCAGGAATTCGTCACCACGCTGTCCGTCGGCGCGCTTTCGGCCGACCATGTTTTCACCGAACTCTTCGACCGCAATGACGAGCACGATGTCGGCCACATAAGGCTGTCGCGCGAGGCCGATCTGCTGGTCGTGGCGCCGGCCACCGCCGACCTGATGGCGAAGCTCGCCAACGGCCATGCCAATGATCTTGCCTCGACGGTGCTGCTTGCGACCGACAAGAAAGTGCTGATGGCGCCGGCGATGAATCCGAAGATGTGGTCGCATCCGGCAACGCGGCGCAACCGGGCGACCCTGCAGAAGGATGGCATCGCCTTTGTCGGGCCGGCCAAGGGCGAGATGGCGGAAAGCAACGAGGCGGGCGAAGGCCGCATGGCCGAGCCGCTGGAAATCGTGGCCGCGATCGAGGCGATGCTCGGCGAGAAGCCGAAGCCGCTTGCGGGCCGCAAGATCATCGTCACCTCGGGGC
>NZ_RZSR01000828.1:0-2716 GCF_004023265.1 Mesorhizobium sp. M1A.F.Ca.IN.020.06.1.1 | reverse complement strand
AGAACGCAGTGCGCGCCGAGGAACCCGGAGCCGCCGGTAACGAGCACCAACTCACCGCTTTAGGCGTTGCAGTCCCTCAAATGGCGACCTGAGTGCCGATCTCGACCACGCGCCCGGTGGGGATCTGGAAATACTCCGTCGCATCCGCCGCCGTCTTCGCAAGGCCAATGAACAGCCTGTCCTGCCAGATCGGCATGCCGGAATTGGGCGAGGCCTTCAGCGAGCGCCGCGACAGGAAGAAGGACGTCGTCATGATGTCGAACTTCCATCCTTGCTTGCGGCAGATCGCCAGCGCGCGCGGAATGTTCGGCTGCTCCATGTAGCCGAAGGTCAGCGTGACCCGCATGAACAGGTCGTTGACCGTCTCCATCTTCACCCGCTCGCTGTCCGGCACCACCGGCTGCGGTGCGGTCACCACGGAAAGAATGACATTCTTCTCATGCAGCACCTTATAGTGCTTCAGGCTGTGCATGAGCGCGGTCGGCGCGCTCAGCGGATCGCCGGTCAGGAACACGGCGGTGCCGGACACCAGCTGCGGCTTTTTCTTCGAAAGGTTCGCCGCCAGGAAGTCGAGCGGGATTTCGTTGCGGCGCGTCTTGTCGAACAGGTAGCGGCTGCCGCGCACCCAGGTCCACATGCCGAGGATGATGGCGAAAGCCACGGCGAGCGACGCCCAGCCGCCTTCGAACACCTTGACGATGTTGGAGGCAAAGAAGCCGACATCGATGAAGACAAACAGAGCCGTTAACGACACCGCGACCCAGAGCTGCCATTTCCAGATACGGGTCATGACGACGAAGAGGAGCACCGTCGTCACCAGCATATTGCCGGTCACCGAGATCCCGTAGGCCGAGGCAAGTCTGCTGGACGCGCCGAAACCGACCACCAGAAGCATCACCACCAGCGCCAGCAGCATGTTGACGCGCGGCATGTAGATCTGGCCCGACTGTTTTTCGGACGTATGCAGGATCTCCAGCCGCGGCAGCATGTTGAGCTGCACCGCCTGCCTGGTCAGCGAAAAGGCACCGGAGATCACCGCCTGGCTGGCGATAACCGTCGCTGCCGTCGCCAGAATCACCATCGGGATCAGCGCCCAGCCTTCATTCATCTCGAAAAACGGATGGCCGACGACGCCGTTCTTGGCGAGCACGAAAGCGCCCTGCCCGGCATAGTTCAATAGCAGGCAGGGAAATACGATCGCCAGCCATGCCAGCACGATCGGCTTGCGGCCGAAATGGCCGAGGTCGGCGTAGAGTGCCTCCGCGCCGGTGACGGCCAGGAAAATGGCGCCGATCGTGACAAAAGCCACGTCCGGCGAGTGGATCAGGAAGGCGACGATGTAGTGCGGGCTGATCGCCCAAAGGATTTCAGGATCGGCAATGATGTGATTCAGCCCGGACAGGCCGATGGCGAGGAACCACACGGCGGTGATCGGCCCGAAGATCAAGGCGACACCACCTGTGCCGAACCGCTGCACCGCAAACAGAATGGCCAAGATGAGCAGCGTCAGCGGCACCACATAAGGCTGAAAGGCGGGTGTCACGACATTCATGCCTTCGACGGCCGAAAGCACGGAGATGGCCGGGGTGATCACGGCGTCGCCAAAGAAAAGCGAGGCGCCGGCGATGCCGATGGCCAGGATGACCGCCGAACGCGTCGCGAAAGTGCTGCGCGCCAGCGCCATCAGCGAGAGCACGCCGCCTTCGCCACGGTTGTCGGCGCGCAGCACGAACATGATGTACTTGATCGTGACGATGATCGTTAGCGACCAGATGATCAGCGACAGCACGCCAAGGATATCGCCGCGATCGGCGACCTCACCGCGCGAGGAAGCAACGAGCGCCTCGCGGAACGCGTAGATCGGGCTGGTGCCGATATCACCATAGACGACACCCAGCGCGCCCAGCATCAGCACCTTGGTGCTGTGCTGCTCTATTTCCGGATGCCCGGTTTGCTCGACGGGTTCTGCCTCAGCACCATTGGCAAGGGCCATGACGACACTCCGATAAAATGCGCGGTGCTCTACGCTTGCTGCAGTGCAATATCAAGTGCCCTGGCGTTAGGGCTCCCATACCGCCAGTGCAAGGCTCGACCTGCAGAGGTGCATTCAAATCTATGGCACAATGTGGATGCTTGAAGCGTCAGATCGCGACCTGCGTACCGATCTCGACCACGCGCCCGGTTGGGATCTGGAAATACTCCGTCGCATCCGCCGCCGTCTTCGCAAGGCCGATGAACAGCCTGTCCTGCCAGATCGGCATGCCGGAATTGGGCGAGGCCTTCAGCGAGCGCCGCGACAGGAAGAAGGACGTCGTCATGATGTCGAACTTCCATCCCTGCTTGCGGCAGATCGCCAGTGCGCGCGGAATGTTCGGCTGCTCCATGTAGCCGAAGGTCAGCGTGACCCGCATGAACAGGTCGTTGACCGTCTCCATCTTCACCCGCTCGCTATCCGGCACCACCGGCTGCGGTGCCGTAACCACGGAAAGAATGACGTTCTTTTCGTGCAGCACCTTGTAGTGCTTCAGGCTGTGCATGAGCGCGGTCGGCGCGCTCAGCGGATCGCTGGTCAAGAACACGGCGGTGCCGGACACCAGCTGCGGCTTCTTCTTGAGGAGGTTCGCCGCCAGAAAGTCGAGCGGGATTTCGTTGCGGCGCGTCTTGTCGAACAGGTAGCGGGTGCCGCGAATCCAAGTCCACATGATCAGCCCCATGA
>NZ_RZSR01000827.1:0-2720 GCF_004023265.1 Mesorhizobium sp. M1A.F.Ca.IN.020.06.1.1 | reverse complement strand
GTTGCCGGGCCG
Source organism: Mesorhizobium sp. M1A.F.Ca.IN.020.06.1.1 (assembly GCF_004023265.1). NCBI lineage: Bacteria > Pseudomonadati > Pseudomonadota > Alphaproteobacteria > Hyphomicrobiales > Phyllobacteriaceae > Mesorhizobium > Mesorhizobium sp. M1A.F.Ca.IN.020.06.1.1. The sequence continues at coordinate 2,708 of NZ_RZSR01000827.1, read as the reverse complement.
ACGGAAAGCGCTACCTTTCGAGTAGGGACACAGGCGGGAGCAGGAAGATCATGACCGACAAGACCGTCGCCGAACTCAGGCAGAAGATCGCGCAGGCGCGCGAGGTGATCGCGCATCTGATGGACAAGTCCGCTTTCAACGGCGCCGAGGCGCACCGGGCGCTCGACTATTTCGGCAGCGACGCGTTCGACCGGAATTTTCTGCCGTGGCCGCATGCGAGTGAGGAAGGGCTGCGGCCGGAGGAACTCAACGCGGCGAATGACGATTGAGCGGCTGCGGTGGGCCGCCAGCTATACGGGTGCCAGGGCGACGCCTACTCAAACACGATCGCCTGCAGCGCGCCGCCGTTGCGCTTCAGCCAGTCCTTGCAGCGATCGGTGTCGGGGCAGAGCTTTTCGCACAGCTTCCAGAATTTCGGTCCGTGGTTCATCTCTTTCAGATGCGCGACCTCATGCGCCACCAGGTAATTGATGACCGGTGGCGGCGCCATCATAATGCGCCACGAGAAGGACAGATTGCCCTCCGAGGTGCATGACCCCCAGCGGCTGGAGGTATCCTTGTAGCGGATCGCCTTGGCGCGCTTGCCGATCGCCTCGGTATGCTTGATCACCAGCTTCTCGATCTCGCGCTTGGCCTCGCGTTTCAGATAATCGGCGATGCGGCGCGGCAGGTGGACACGCTCGCCATGGATGATGAGCAGCGGGCCGCGCTCGTCGCGCGCGATGGTGACCGTGCCGCGTTTGGCCGGCTCATGGACGATGCGGTGCGGCACGCCGCGGATCGGGATCTTGATGCCGGGCCGCACCTGCGGGCGCATCGGCACCTTGGCCAGGCGCTGCTCCAGCCAGTCCTGATGGCGGTCGAGGAACTTCTCCACCTCGCCGCGGCGCAAGCCGGGCGGCACCGTTATGCGCAGCCCCTGGCCGCCGGAATCGATACGCAGCGTCAACCGCCGGGCCCTCGCGCTCTCGACGATTTTGAGCGGCAGGGTGCGGCCGGCGACGCAATGCTCGCGCTCCACGACGGGCTTGGGTTCTGGCTTGGTCAGATTGCGAAAGAAGCCGAGGGTCATGGCCGGACGATACGCGATTCGAGAAAAACGACCAGTAGAGTGAGGCTACATGGAGAACAAAAAAGAAACGGCGCCGCTCGCGCGACGCCGCATGTCGGCCGAGTCTTATGATTGAGGCTCAGTCGTCAAGGAGGTTCGACCCCTTGCCGCGCTTCGGCCCCGTCGCTCCGGTTGGACCACTCGTCGTGGTTGGCGCGGTCCGCTTGTTACGCTCGGCCATGAAGCGGTCGAACTCTTCCTGGTCCTTGGCACGGCGCAGCTCGCGGGCATACTCGTCGAACTCGTTCAGCATCTCGTCGAGCTTGCGGCGCTCCTCGGCGAGGCGCTCAAGTTCCTTCTCGCGCCAGTCGTCGAAAGCGACGTTGCCGGTGCGGGACGAGCCATGGCCCCAGCGGGCCGCCTTTTCCGAGCCACGGCGGCAGCCGGCGAAGATGCCGTCGGTGGCGCGGTTGACATCGCGCTTGAAGCCTTCGAGCCGGTCGCCCCAGATGATGTAGGCAAGCATGGCGAAGCCCAGCGGCCAGAACACCATGAAGCCGATCACCATCAGCGCGATGGTCGCCGGCGTCCAGGCCGGACGGATCAATGCACTTGTGTTCATTTTCTCCCAATCCTTCCGTTGGAGACAGCCAAACCGGCTGCGTGGAATCGAAATGGGAAGGCGAAATCGGCGATTCAAGGCAAGTCCGGCCAAAACCGGCGAAAGGCCTGAAATGATTATCGCTTTTTGAGTTTCTCGAGGAAAAGCACTGCCATTCCGGCGACCAGCCCCCAAAAAGCCGCGCCGACGCCGAACAAGGTGAGCCCTGAGGCCGTCACCGCAAAGGTGAGCGTGGCCGGCATGCGCTCGCCCGCATCATGGAGCGCGATCGAGAGCGCGTTGGCTAAAGGCGCCATCAGCGCCAGGCCGGCGACCAGCACGATCAGGCTCTGCGGCAGGACGGCGAAGATCGCCACCAGCGAAGCGCCGAAGATGGCGAAGACCAGATAGGCGAGCGCATAGAACGGCCCCGTCTTCCAGCGCTCGGCGGGATCCGGATGGACATCCGGGCCGGTGCAGATCGCCGCGGAGATCGCCGCCAGATTGGTCGTCGAGGCGCCGAACGGCGCCGAGAGCAGCGAGAACAGCCCGGTGACGCCGATCAGCGGGCCAGGTTCCGGGTGGTAGCCGGCGGCTTTCAGCACCGCGAGACCGGAGAGGTTCTGCGAGGCCATGGTGACGAGGTAGAGCGGCAAGGCCAGGCCAATGATCGCCGAAACGGTGAACTGCGGAGCGATCAGCGTCAGTGTCGACAATTCCGGCGCCGGCAGGCCGCCGACGCGGCCGGTGAGGAAGGCGGCAAGGCCGCCGCCGATCAGCACGACAAGGACCGAAACCGCCGGGTTGAACAGCCGGATGACGAAGAAGGCGGCGATCAGCGGCAGGATCAGCCACGGATCGGCGGGAATGGCCTTGACCGCACTGATGGCGAAGCCGACCAGGATGCCGGCCAGCATGCCGGACGCCACCGAGGCCGGAATCTGCGCGATCAGCCGGGTCAGCGGCTTGAACAGGCCGGTGGCGATCAAGAGGATGCCGGTGACGATGAAAGCGCCGACGGCTTGCGCCATGGTGAAGCCGCTGGAGGCCGCGATC
>NZ_RZSR01000826.1:0-2721 GCF_004023265.1 Mesorhizobium sp. M1A.F.Ca.IN.020.06.1.1 | reverse complement strand
TCGCGCTGTGGAACGCCGCGGCCGCAATCCGACGCGGCGCCTGCTCAATCGACGCGCAGTCCCTGCGCGCGGTCCCGGCAGCACGCAAATGGGCGCGTGAGATCGCCAGGGTGGTCTTCGATGGCCTTATGGCAGGAAGCCTGTCGGTGCCAGCGCAATTGGCTGCCAGGTGGGACAGGTTCGGTGGCCCCCTCACCGAGTTGATCGTCGAACTCGGCAGGGTCTGGGACGATCCCGCAGCGGGTCGCCGCGTCCAGTATCACCTTGAGCAAATGCTTCTCGACTCCGACGATCTCGCCGCGCCGCGCAGATTGGCGCGGACACTGGGAATTCGCGTCGACGCCGGAAATCCGGCCTCCACCGAACTTCCGGAAGGAATCGATCGAATTTATGCCTATCTGATGATGGACGGCCGGATCGAGGCTCGCGTGCAGTTCGGCGCGCTCGGGAAAGTGACAAGGAGCCATTGGATCGAGTTGGCCTCGCAGAGCGGCGTTGCCGACAAGTCAAACATGTCTGAAGCCGGGGCATCGTTGTCCATGGCGGAGCCTCCGTCCGATCCGGACAGCCACTTCGGCAAGCTGGCGCGATTGGCCGCGAAAGCGCAGGAACTGGTTCGGTCGAGCGCCGAACCTGCAGAGCCATTAGCGGCACCGCGCCGTAAACCGGCCGCGGATGACAACGGTACTGATCGCACGTCGTTCTGGAATCGCCGTTTCGCGACCGAGGATCCCTGGAACTATCGTTCGCCCTATGAGCAGGAAAAGTATGAGCGGCAGCTCGAAATTCTGCCTGCCGGTCTCATCGGACGGGCGCTTGAGCTGGCCTGCGCGGAGGGCCACTTCACGCGGCAGCTGGCGCCGCGAGTCGGCCATTTGACCGCAACTGACATCTCCAGCGTAGCCGTCGAGCGGGCGCGCGCGCGATGCAGCGATCAGCCGAATGTCGACTTCGGCGTACTGGATTTCTCCGCGGAAACGCTTCCGGGCAAGATGGATCTGATCGTCTGTTCGGAAGTGCTCTACTACCTGGACGATCTCGCTGAGTTGCGGCGCATCGCCAAGAAATTTGTTGAGGCGTTGACGCCTGGCGGCAGTGTCGTCAGCGCACACGCATTCGTGCTCCGCGACAATGTTGAGAGGACGGGCTTCGACTGGAACACATTCGGCGCACAAGCGATCTCGGAGACGCTGGCGGCGACCGAAGGCCTCGTCCTCGAGCGGTCGATCCAGACCGAGCTCTATCGCATAGACCGCTTCCGCCGCCTGTCACCGGACGGCGTGGCGACGGACCCGGTGATTGATCATGTGCCAATCCACGCGCCCATCGGTGTTGGAGTCGCGCGAAATATCGTCTGGGGCGGGGCACGGGCCTTGCGCCGCGACGTCGCGCGCAGCGAGCGGCGGCAGCATGTCCCTGTCCTCATGTACCACGGCATCGCCGATGATGGTCCAGCCGCGCTCGCCCGTTTTCGGCTCACGCCCGCCGCATTCGACCGCCAGATGGCATGGCTGCGCGCCAATGGCTTTCACGCCATCACGTCCGAGCAACTGGGATGGTCCATCGCCAACCGTGAACCTTTCGTTGGTCGCCCGGTGCTCATCACCTTCGATGACGGCTTCCAGAATTTTGCCGACCATGCTTGGCCGATCTTGCGCGCGAACGACCTGACCGCGGAAGTGTTCCTGGTAACGGACTTGGTAGGGGAAAGTGCACGGTGGGACATCGACAGCGGTCCGCCGACGCAGCTCATGGACGCTGGGACGGTGCGACGTCTCGCCGGCGAAGGTGCGTTCTTCGGAAGCCATCTGGCGACGCATCGCGCGATCGATGGTCTGTCGAGTTCTGATTTGGCCGCCGAGCTCCTGCGCTCTCGCATGTTCGTCGAACGGTGGACCGGTCGGCCAACCACGGCGTTCGCGGCACCCTTCTCTGTCACCGACCGACGGCTTGGCCGGCTGGCCAGGGAGTGCGGCTATCGGATCGGCTTCGGCGGCAAACACGGGCCGGCGGATCTCGATTGCGATCCCATCGACCTTCCGCGCATCGAGGTTCGCGGGGATCGCTCGCTCGAAGACTTTGTTGCGCGTGTCGAGGCCGTGCTCGGATGACCGGTGAACAAACCGGGTTCTGCTTTTTTATCGGTGTCCCGCCCGACTACCTTGTTCGCAAGTCTATTGAACGACCTGGGATACGGCTGACATCAGCTCCTGCGGGTTTGGCGCCCCAAACATGTATCGCCCACCCTCTGGAACCTCCGTGAAGCTCCAGCGGACCACCCCCTGCCGGTCCAGCAGGAATTGACCGATCAGTTGTCCGTGTCCCGTTGCCATCATCTGCTGGTCGGCCTCGGTCACTTCGTAATGGTCCTTCTTGTCGAGGAATTCGCTGGCCGCAAAAGGATCCATGGGAGCGGGCAACTCGCCTGGTATGTCGACCCGCATATCCTTTGCCGCTGCCATCGAGACCTTGTACGGCCAGTTCGTGTCGTCCTGGGTAAATTCAAGATTGGGCAGTCCAAAAGCACGATGCGAAGCGCGTTCAGGGTCGGAAGCCGCAAGCAGATTCGGCATCGGGTGGTAGCGGAAATAGAGACGCGCCCGTTCGATCGGCGTGTTGACCACCGTCAGGCTTTCCACCCCCTTTTCGCGCAGTTCCGGATCAAGCCGCGCCTGGGCGGCGATATGGCGTCGGCAAAACGCACAATGCAGACCTCGAAAC
>NZ_RZSR01000825.1:0-2728 GCF_004023265.1 Mesorhizobium sp. M1A.F.Ca.IN.020.06.1.1 | reverse complement strand
GCGCTACGCGATGCCGCGCCGGTCGATGCTGCGCCGATCGCCCGATACCTCGATGCGGAAGCCCAAGGCCTTCGCGGAAGCGCGCAGCAGGGCATCCGAAAGATTCGGGCGATGCTGGACTATGTCCCGACCCCTGATGAAATCGCCCGCGCTCGCGCCACAGGCCAACCGCCACCTGGCGGTCTGATCACCGACGCCAGCACCTTGCTGAACACGCGGCATGCGATCGACGATATGCTGGAAACAGCAGAGGGAACCAACAACCTCAATGCGCTGACTACCGCGCGGCAGGCTGTAGATGACGAGTTGGCCAACACGGTGCCGAACATCAAGGAAGTGGATGCCAAGTTCGCGGAACTCGCTCGGCAGAAGGAGGCCGTTCAGCGTGGCCAGACGGTGCTTTCCAGCGGCCGAGAGGCACCGCGACCCAATGAGCTCGCCTCTGAAGTCAGGCAGGGCGCGCTGCCGCAGGGTTTGCAAATCGGCCCCTCGGCGGTTCCTCTCCGTCTTCGTGAGGGCGCTCGCGCCGAAATTGAACGCATCGTCGGCACCAACGCGAATGATCGCGTAGCGCTTCAACGCCTGATCAAGGGTGAAGGCGACTGGAACCGGGCGCGGCTTTCAACACTATTCGGGCAGGACAAGGCTCGCGCCATCATCGATCTGCTCGACCGGGAGAAGCTGTTCACCGACACGGCCGATCAGGTAATCCGCAATTCTCACACAGCGGCCCGGCAAGCCGCGCAGCAGGAGTTGACCGGTTCCGGCGCTGAAGCATTCGGCGTGCCCCAGGCTTTCATGGCGGGAGGCCTGCGCGGTGCAGTGCGAGCTGCCGGTGTGCGCGGCGTTGACGCCGTTGTGGAAGCCCTGCGCGGGGTGAAAAGCGAGGCGTCTCGGACAGGGATGGCGCGGGCGCTCACCAGCAACGATCCGGCCATCCTGGACGCCCTCTTGCGAGCAAATCGCGGATCGGGAGTCACCGGTTCAGAGGTCGATAAGGTTACGCGCGCTCTGCTGCTCTCGGCGAGCCAGCGATCGGCGATCCCACAAAATCAGTGACCTAACGACAACCAAAACCGCTGCCACGCCAACGGCGAATCCGACCACAAAAAGGCGCCCTGAGGCTATCGTGTCCGCTGACGCGTACCAAAAGGCGAAAAGGCCGATGACGCCAGTAGTTATCAGGAAATAGACTTGGTGCCGACCTGATCTGCTCATGCCCCGCGTGTGGGCAGGGTCTTGCAATAGCAAGGCAAGGCACGCCGCCATGGTGCCAAAGCCGCCTATCACCAGCCCTGTCGAGAAACGCGGCTCAAGGGCCCGAATGCCAGCGCCAAGCAGGTCGTGAAGCACGACCATGGTCCCTATGGTGATCAGGGCAGCGATGATCTGCAGAATTCTGACGCGCATGGCCGCCGGAACATAAGAGCAATCCCCGAAAATTGAAAGGTGCTGCCCATGCCCCGTGATGGAAGCGGCGTTTACAGCTACCCGGCAAACGGCGATGCCGTGCCGAACACGCCCATTTCGAGCTCTGCCTACAACACCCGGTCGGCGGACTTGCTCACCGATCTGAACGCGGCCCGGCCCATTACGGCCGGCGGCACTGCCGCCACGTCTGCGGTCGGCGGCAATGACAACCTGAACCCGGCCGGCGCCAACATGGCGTCTGCCGCGACCCTGAACCTCGCGACGTCGACGGGCACGCTGATCAATGTCACCGGCACGACCACGATCACCGCTCTGGGCACTCTCGCAGCCGGCGCCGAGCGTGAGCTGGTGTTTCAGGCGGCTCTGACGCTGACGCACAATGCGACCAGCCTCATTCTGCCAGGCGGGGCGAACATCGTCACCGCTGCCGGCGACGTAGCGCGCATGCGGTCGCTCGGTGGTGGCAATTGGCGCTGCATGAGCTACCAGCGGGCAACGGTACCGCCCTACGGGCAGTCGATCGTGCAGCCGACGCTTACCCTTAAGCAGAGTGCCGCGCCAGCGCCGACGGCGGAGGGCGATATCCAGTGGGATACGGATGACAACGTGCTGGTCATCGGCGACGGTGCGGGCCAGCAGATATTCGTTCCGCTGCCTGCCTCAGTCGCCGCTGGCGATATCTTCTATGCGACCAGCGCCAAAGTCCTGACGCGGCTACCAAAGGGGACCGCTGGCCAAGTGCTGCAAATGAACCCCGGAGCCGCGGCGCCGCAGTGGGCGAGTGTGCCGTTCACCAAGTCGTATGAAAGCGGCCAGATCAATGTTTCGACGAATTCCTCTACGTCGGTCGCGCATGGCCTTGGCGTGCAGCCCAAACTGTTCGCGGCGGCGTTGGTCTGCACGACCAACGAATTTGGCTATGTGGTCGGGGACGAAGTTGAGATCAACGTCAATACCAACTCGTCTAGCGGTACTTCGGGCGGCATTTCGATGTACGTCAACGGAACAGCCAATATCGGCATCCGTATCGGCAACGCGATCAGCATCTGGGACAAAAACGGCGGTATTTTTGGTATCACTCCCGGAAGTTGGAAGCTTATTGTGAGGGCGTGGGCGTAACGGCCGCCGACCGCCTTGGCCTGGCCGCCTTAGGCGCGCGCTGGCGCAGAATCTCGTCAAGACGCTCGGTCACCGCCTTGAGAGGGATATCCTTCGCCATGGTGGAGCCGAATTCTCTGGCCTCAATCACCCAATGGTGCGGCGTCACCGGTCGCCAAAGGCGGGCGTTGGTGGGCCC
>NZ_RZSR01000824.1:0-2729 GCF_004023265.1 Mesorhizobium sp. M1A.F.Ca.IN.020.06.1.1 | reverse complement strand
GCTGAGGGGTGTGCGGTGGAGAGCTTGCGGTAAACACAGCCTGCCAACGGGTTCTAGGAAACAGTGGCTCCTACGCTTGCCTCGCGCGTTCCTCGACCTGTGCAACCGAATGGGCGCGATGATCCTGCTTGTAACCGCTTTCGGGCGAAACGATCTGTCGGTCGACGCCCCTTTTCCTACAAAATGCTTCGCCCTTTCCTTTCCGTCCAAGCGGCAGGCTGGTATGGTTCCGGGTATTCCTTTGAGGTGCTGACGGATATCGGAACGCCAGTTGGGCTGGGGTTACCGATAAGAGTTGGCACGGAAGATGTAGAGAGACACCATTGATGGAAAAGCGCCCGACCAAGGGAGAGAAGACTTGGATAGCCGCGCAAGAAAGGTTCGAGGCTGAGGAAGAAATTCCTTCGCCCCGCCCTATCAGTGGGCGCAAGCGATGTTCGAGATCCGTCTCGTTCTCTGGCTTTGCTTTGCCATGCTTTGCATCATCGCGTGGCGAATCTGGTAGCTCTAACGTAGGACAGCGGCAACCAAACCGTAGTTGATGCCAGTCACACTTCGCGTTGCCGTGACCATTCTGCCCACTTCCGCCGCATTAGCTTGATAGCTCCCACCCGACGCTGATCGGCCCGACGTTCCGACTGCAAAGTCATATTCTTCTGTGATGCCCGCCCAAGTATAGGTTGGAGCTGAATTGCCGCAGCGCGCGCAGGCGAACAAAAGACCGTGGTCGTCGACGTTGATGGTACCTGTGCCCGGATTGGCGCTACTAACCAGGGTTGCGGTCGGGACTAAGCTTCTGAGGTTAAGGCACCGGTAAGACGCGATCGACATCATCTGTGCACCCCAAGATGCGCCGCAGACGATGCTAACGGTTTGGTTGCCCGCCGCTATATTTGATGGCAGCTTGGCTGCGACGATGGCCGCGTAGGTCGACGCCCCTATCGTATCCACGAGGATGGAAAAAGCGACGCCGGCAATAGTTCCGGAGATCGAGGTAATGGAGCCCGAGTTGCCTGATCCCAGCACCTCACAAACAACGCTGCGCTCAGTCGCCGCTCCCGTGTCGACAGTAAAGTTATAACTCGACAATGAAATATCGTTGTATGCCGTTGCGATGAACGACTTACTGGGCAGCAATAGGCCAGCCTTAGGTGGAGCAATACCGGGTAGCATCTACAAATCAAGCTCCAAGACGGTCTTCAACTCACTGACGGATATTTGGTAGGTGGCAAGCATAGCCGTAACTCGTTCCTTGGCAGTCGGAGGAGCTGGCGGCCGAGGGGTGTCCTCGACTTCGTAGACCTGCTGGATGACAGCACCAGTTTCAACATAGGAGGGTGAACCCACCGTCTGCTTGCCGTCTGGCGCATTGAACGGGACAGCGATTTTGCCGCCAACGGCCTCCACTTCTTCGAGGGCCCAGATGCCTTGATCATAGAAGCCGCGCAGGCTGTCGCCGTTCATCTGGATTTCGATGGGGTAAGGGTCGCACGGCGTTTCCACCTGCCGACCGTCGCCGTAAACAGCGGTGTAGGTGCCTACCATCTGTATAACGATCGAGGAGCCGTGCCACTCCTGCCAAACGTCATCGATCTTGCGAACAAGAATGGACATTTTCCAACTCCTTTAGGTGCGGATGACGCCGGTGACGACGATCCGGCTGGTGGTGTCGACGAAGCCGACAAGGAAGACGGTTTCCGATGTGCCGATTGTGATAGGGAACCCTTCGACGCCGGTAGCAACCGCGAAGTTGGCGCTAAGGCCCAGGGTGCGGGCGGAAGTAACGGCCGTGGCCTTCAACACGAAGCCAAAGAGCGGATTCGCATTCGTTGGATTGCCAAGGGTGGCGTTCGTGGATAGCGCCACAGAAACATTATTGCCCAGCGACATGTCCCACGTGACCGTCGCACTCGAGGTGAGCGCCTGGTAAGCCACGGTCGTCTTCAGAGCCGCCGCGGACAGGAGCTTGCCCGCAGTGCCGAGCTGAAATTCGCTATTCGAGGCTATTGCCGCGGAAGCAAGCATCGCATAAGTCAGCACGCCAGCCGGAACCATGCCGGTCGTGATCTGCCCGAACCCCACAACGCTAGACACACGCCGCAGGACCGTATCGTCGGCAGCAGCCGCAATGTCTGCGCGCACGCCGCTCGAATTGGCAGACCGGCCGAAAACACTGACGGCTCCGCCATTGTCCAATTTGGCGGGCGAGAAACTGCCATCCGGGACCGTCACCGTCCCCGTGAATGTCGGGCTGGCCTTCGCGCGAAGCTCGTGTCCACATAGGCGGTGGTGGCGAGCTTGGCGCTGTTGTCGCCGGCGGCCTGTGTCGGCGCCGTCGGCGTGCCGGTGAAAGCGGGGCTTGCTTTCGGCGCCAAACTCGCCACCGCCACCCCACTGTCCTTGCCGGCCTTCCTCGTCGTGCCGGCGAAGGTCACGATGTTGTCGGTCACCGAACTCGCCGGCCCGGAAAAGTCACCACTGCCCAGGCCATCCGCGCCTTTGTCGCCGGCGCGCGTGAAGATCAGCCAGATGCCGTCGGCGGTCGTGGGCAAGGTGCCGGCGCCACTGACATAGGCGAGCGTCAGTTTGCGATAGCCGCCGCCGTCCACCACCGAGCCGGTGACGCTGTAGACATAGGCGATTGCCGCTGACGCCTTTGAGCGCAGCGTGAGCTGGCCCTTGATCGGGTTGGTGCTGTCGTCGAACGTATCCAGCATGCCGCTCACCGT
>NZ_RZSR01000823.1:0-2731 GCF_004023265.1 Mesorhizobium sp. M1A.F.Ca.IN.020.06.1.1 | reverse complement strand
GGCCCATGATGGCGCGGCCGGTCTGCGACTTGCCGGAGCCGCTCTCGCCGACGATGCCCAGCCGCTCGCGGCCGAGCGAGAAGGAAACGCCGCGAACCGCCTGCACGATTCCGGTGCGTGTCGGGAAAGTGACGCGCAGATCGTCGACTTCGAGCAGCGTGCCTTTCGTTTGCCTATCGGAATTGCCGCTCATTGGTTGCCGCTCATCGGTCGCCACTCATTGGTCGCCACTCCGGGGATCGAGCGCGTCGCGCAGGCCGTCACCGAGCAGGTTGAAGCCGAGGCTGACGATGAGGATGGCAGCGCCTGGCGCGGCAGCCACCCACCACTGGTCGAGGATGAAGCGGCGGCCGGACGCAATCATCGCGCCCCATTCGGGCAGCGGCGGCTGCGCGCCGAGGCCGAGGAAGCCGAGGCCGGCGGCGGTGAGGATGATGCCCGCCATGTCGAGCGTCACCCGGATGATCAGCGAGGAGATGCAGAGCGGCATGATGTGGCGCAGCACGATGCGGAAGGGCGAGGCACCCATCAATTGCACCGCCTTGATGTAGTCGGAATTGCGCACCGTCAGCGTCTCGGCGCGCGCGATGCGCGCGTAAGGCGGCCAGGAGGTGATGGCGATCGCCAGCACCGCGTTCTCGATGCCGGGGCCGAGCGCCGCAACGAAGGCCAGCGCCAGCACCAGCTTCGGGAAAGCCAGGAAGATGTCGGTGATGCGCATCAAAATGGCATCGGTCCAGCCGCCGGCATAGCCTGCGACGGTGCCGACCAGCAGGCCGATGGGCGCGGCGATGATGGCGACGAGGATGACGACATAGAGCGTCCAGCGCGAGCCGTAGAGGATGCGCGAGTAGATATCGCGGCCGAGGTCGTCGGTGCCGAACCAATGCGCGGCGCTCGGCGCCAGCAGACGGGCATTCTTCAGGTCACCCACGGTTGGCGAGTAGGGTGCCAGCACGCCGGCAAGCGCGGCTACCACCACCAACGCGAGAATGATGAGCAAACCGACGAGCGCGAGCCGGTTGGCTGTGAAGCGCCGCCAGGCCACATAGGCGCGGCCGAGCCTTGCCTGCATGCGCGAGGACGGCCGCTCGCTGAGCAGCCATTCGCGACGGGTTTGCATCGTCTCGGCGCTCATTCGACTTTCGTCCGTGGATCGAGGAGCCGATAGAGCAGGTCCGACAGAAGGTTGATGGCGATGAAGACCGAGCCGATGATGATGGTGCCGCCGAGCACCGCGTTCATGTCGGCGTTCTGCAATGAATTGGTGATGTAGAGGCCGATGCCCGGCCAGGAGAAGACGGTCTCGGTCAACACCGAGCCTTCGAGCAGGCTGGCATAGGAAAGCGCGATCACCGTCACCATCGGCACAGCGGCGTTGCGCAGCGCGTGGCCCCAGATGATGCGCGTCTCCGACAGGCCCTTGGCGCGCGCGGCGACGATATATTCCTGCGCCATCTCGTTCAGCATGAAGGAGCGCGTCATGCGGCTGATATAGGCGAGCGCGAAATAGCCAAGCAGGGAGGCCGGCAGGATGATGTGGCGGTAGGCGTCGTAGAAGACATCCCACTGTCCCTGCATGGCCGCATCGAGCAGGTAGAAGCCGGTGATCGGCGTGAAAGTGTATTCGTAGACGACGTCGAGCCGCGCCGGAAAGGCGACCCATTGCAGCTTGGCGTAGAACAGGACGAGGCCGAGGAGCCCCAGCCAGAAGATCGGCACGGAATAGCCGATAAGGCCGATGATGCGCACGATCTGGTCGACGAAACTGCCGCGACGGACAGCAGCGAGCACGCCGAGCGGCACGCCGATGACGGCGCCGATGATCGTGCCGAGCGTCGCCAGCTCGATGGTCGCCGGAAAGACGCGGCGGATGTCGGACATCACCGGATTGGTGGTCAGCACCGAAGTGCCGAAATCGCCGCTGAGCGCGTTTTTGACGTAGATGTAGAACTGCTGGATCAGCGGCAGGTCGAGGCCCATCTCGCGGCGCGTGCGCTCGACGACGGCAGTAGGGGCCCGGTCGCCGAGCACGGCCAGCACCGGATCGATGGGAATGACGCGGCCGATGAAGAAGGTCACAGCGAGAAGACCGAGATAGGTCGTCACCGCGATGACCAGGAAACTGCCGAGCGCGGATAGAATGGCGACGGCACGGGCGCTGCCGCGCCCGGCCACCGCCTGGTTTTCAACTATGCTCACGCGGCGCGTCCGAGAACGCTATTCCTTCGAGACCGCACCGACGAAGTTGGTGTCGAAGCTCGGTCCGAGCGCGAAGCCCTTGAGGTTCTTGCGCAGGCCCGCCACTTCGAGCTGCTGGTGGATGACGACGAAGGGGCTGGTGTCGAGGATCTTCTTCTGCAGATCCTTGTACATGTCGGCGCGCTTAGCCGAATCCTTCTCCAGCAGCGCCGCCTCGGTCTGCTTGGTCAGGTCCGGAATGTCCCAGGCATTACGCCAGGCCAGGGTCTTGATCTTGGCGGCGTCGGAATTGTCCGGGTTCGAGGCGAAGGTCTGGGCATTGGAATTCGGGTCGAAATAGTCCTGGCCCCACTGGCCGATATAGATGTCGTGGTTGCGGGCGCGGTATTTGGTCAGCGTCTGCTTGCCGTCACCGGGAATGATCTCCAGCTTGATGCCGGCCTGACCCAGCGTCTGCTGGATCGATTCCGCCATGCCTGTCTCCGGCTGTTTACTGCGTACGTCCATGGTCACGCTGAAGCCGTTAGGC
>NZ_RZSR01000822.1:0-2735 GCF_004023265.1 Mesorhizobium sp. M1A.F.Ca.IN.020.06.1.1 | reverse complement strand
TTCAAGCGGCCGCCATCGGCCTCGATTTCCAGGGCGGCGATATGGCCGACGGCGAGATCGAGGGAGACCGAGATGCCTTTTGCGTTGATGCTGAGGGTGTCCATTGCCAAACCTCGAATCTTCGGTGACAACAAAGCCTGACCGGCGGCAGCGGCGCAAGCAGGGCGATAGGCATTTTGCATCAGGCGAATGCCACCAATTGTCGAACTCGGCGCTGCCGACCTTGAAGGCAATTCAACCTCCTGCAAACCGCCAAAAGCTGGGCAAATGCCTCATTCCCGCCGTTAACCAGTTGGACGGAGCGGATGCGGTACGCTAGCTTCGCCGCATCTCAGCAACCGTTTTTGAACAATCTTGTCCACTCCGCTTTCGCTCCTCCAGAAATTGATGACCGCGCTGGTGCTGCTGCTCCTCATTGCCGGCTGCACCACCGCCGCGCCGCCGGAAACCGTGCTGGCCGTGCCGGCGCAGCCGCAGAAATATGCCGCGATCGTGGTCGACGCTTCGACCGGCAAGACGCTGTTCGAGGTCAATTCGACGGCGCAGCGCTATCCCGCGTCGCTGACCAAGATGATGACGCTCTACATGCTGTTCGAGGCGCTGGAGAGCGGCCGGGTGAGCAAGGAGATGCAGATCCCAGTATCCAACCACGCCGCCTCGCAGCCGCCGACGAAGCTGCGCTTCAGGCGCGGCGAGACGATCGACGTCGATTCCGCCATCCGCGCCATGGTGGTGAAGTCGGCGAACGACGTGGCGGTGGCGGTGGGCGAATATCTCGGCGGCGGCAGCGAGGAGCAGTTCGCCGCCATGATGACCGCCAAGGCGCGCCAGCTCGGCATGACCAGCACCAATTTCCGCAACGCCTGCGGCCTGCCCGACGACGGCCAGGTGACCACGGCGCGCGACATGGCGGTGCTGGGCATCGCGCTCCAGCGCCGCTTCCCGCAGCATTTCCACTATTTCTCCGAAAGCGATTTCATGTTCCGCGGCCGGCTGGTGCGCGGCCATAACGACATGCTGGGACGGGTGCGTGGCGTCGATGGCATCAAGACCGGCTATATCCGCGCCTCCGGCTACAACATCGTCACCTCCTACAATGCCGACGGCAGGCATCTGATCGTGGTGGTGATGGGCGCCCAAAGCGCGCGCCAGCGCAACGACCATGTCGAGGCGCTGATCCAGCGCAGCTTGGCGCCGATGAGCGCCGATGCCCAGACGCGGCTGATGTACGCCGGGCAGCAGCCGGCCGGTTCTGCGCTTCCGGGTTTGCCGGCGCCGGGAGTGCCGGCGCCCAGTTTGCCGGCGCAAGGGTCGTCGCTGCCGGGTTTGCCGGCGCAGTAGCGAAGCCCGGGTGGCGGCGGCCTGCTCAAGCGACCGGCCAGATAGCCCGCCGGCGGTGACCATGGCTCCAGCGAGGCAGGACCGATGCGTTCGGCGGTGGCGCTGCCCCTCACCTGCCTGCCGGCATCCTCTCCCCGTAAGTGACGGGGAGAGGGGCGCTCTCATCGCCGGTTTCGCCAATAGCCAGCGGTGCAGAGGAAGGCGCCGAGCCTGCGCCCAGCCTCCTTCTCCCTATATAGGGAGAAGGTGCCGGCAGGCGGATGAGGGGCGGCGCTGCCCCGAGAGATTTGTTGTTGCTCAGCAAGCCCTTTCAACCGAATCTTCCCAGAATTGGATCTATGTCTTTCCGCGCCGAAAGCAGATCCATCCATCACAACAACTTGTTCGGTCACACCAGCTTCACAGTCGCGATGGATATGCCGCGCCGGCTCGGCGTATCGTATCGAAGCCCGAGAAGAGGAGCACTGAGCATGGCCGGCGACCCAAAGGCATCCGCGCAGACAATAGCCGACAACGAAAACGACTCGGGCGGCGAATATCTCGAGGCGGCCACCGTGCCGGAAGACCAGCATGAGGCGGCGGACGAGATCCTCGAAGCGCCGGAGGTGCCGGATTCCGAGCCGCACCTGCCCGGCACGGCGCGTGCAAAGCCCAAGAAAAAACCGTCGGCGATCAGCGGCCGGAAGTTCCGCAAGCGCGACCTGGTGCGCGTCGACGACCTGAGGCCGAGCCTCGCCGACCGCATCCGCTCCGACCATCCCGACCTGCCGCGCGGCGCCCGCATCAGCCGCGAGGAGCTCGCCCGCTACCGCATGCGCTACATGGAGGAATTGCTGCAGCAGGAGCATGGCGAATTCTCCGAGCTCGACCGCCAGGTGGTGGAATCGATCGCCAGACAGGACACGATCTCGGAGAACTCGGAAGAAGAGTTCGAGGAGCGCCGCTCCTTCGCCGACCGCGTCTCGGACGACATGGCGGCCTTCGGCGGCAGCTGGTGGTTCCTGATCTCGTTCGCGGCGGTGCTTCTGATCTGGATCGGCCTCAACCTCTTCGAGGGCGCGGCCGCCGCCTTTGATCCCTACCCATTCATCCTGCTCAACCTGCTCCTATCCTGCATCGCCGCCATCCAGGCGCCGATCATCATGATGAGCCAGAAGCGGCAGGAGGCGAAGGACCGGCTGCGCTCCTTCAACGACTACCGGGTGAACCTCAAGGCCGAGCTCGAAGTGCGGCACCTGCACGAAAAGCTCGACTACCTGATCTCACGCCAATGGCAGCGCCTGGCCGAGATGCAGCAGATGCAGCTTGATGCCATGCACGAGCTGACCTCGAAGAAGCAGAAGCGGGCGACGCGCGGGGTGCAGCGGAGGGTGGCGAAGAGCGAGGTGGAGGGG
>NZ_RZSR01000081.1:0-10759 GCF_004023265.1 Mesorhizobium sp. M1A.F.Ca.IN.020.06.1.1 | reverse complement strand
CCGAAAGCGTGCTTCTGGACAACAGCGATGCTTCGAGGGCGGCTCTGACCACCTTGCGCCAGTTGGGCGTCGGCATCGTTCTGGACGATTTCGGGACCGGCTATTCATCGCTCAGCTACTTGCGTCGCCACGCCATCGACAAGCTCAAGATAGACCGCTCCTTCGTGCGGCTTCTCGATGGCGACGGCAACTCGGCCGCGATCGTCAAGGCCCTGATCGATCTTGCCATGGCGCTCGGGGTCGACGTCACCGCCGAGGGCGTGGAGACCGAGGCGCAGAAGATGTTGCTGGTCGCAATGGGCTGCCGGCAACTCCAGGGCTATTTCTTGTCGCCGCCGCTTGAGCCGGTCCAACTGCTCGGCCTTTCCGGTCTAGCTTCGCCGGACGAGATTCAGCCGGCCGCCGCTCGCGCCTGAACCCCTACCATCCAGGCAGGATCTGGTTTGCCTTGGTCCGCTTCATCTTGGCGAAGGCGAGTGCCGCGAAGTCGAAGCTTCCCGTCTCTTCGCTGACCGGCACGGAAATATTGTCCAGGCTTTCCGCGATATGGCGGGCCAGAGCATCGACGATCTCCGGCTGCGAGGTCTGGCCGCGCATGATGCCGATGCGGCAATCCGGCAGCGCGTCGAACCCGTCGGCCTCGCCGAGCACGCGCATGCCGGGCCTGAGCGCGCATTCCGGCAGCACCGAGATGGCGAGGCCGGAAAGCACGGCGGCGGTGATCACGGTCGCCGAGAAGCTGGAGAAGAGCACGCGGTATTCGCGGTTCTGCCGGTCGAGCACGTCGACCGCCGCGCGCCGCCAGATGCAGTTCGGCCGGCCGAACGCCATCGGCAGGATTTCCTGCTCATGCGTGGCATGATTGGCCGAGGTGACCCATAGAAGCGGCTCGCGCCGCACCACCTCCGACTGGCCGCGCGTGTCGTTGTGCGTCACCAGCGCGAGGTCGAGATTGCCGCGCTTGATGTGCTCGACCAGGCCCGGCGTCGGCTCGCAGATGACGGTGAGTTCCACACGCGGGTTGGAGCGCGAGAAGCGCGCCATGATCTCGGGCAGGAAGCGGTCCGCATAGTCATCCGGCGTGCCGATCCGTATCGTGCCTTCGAGCCGCTGGTCGTCGAAGGCCGCCAAAGTCTCGCGGTTGAGGTAGATCAGCCGCCTTGCATAGGAAAGCAGCCTGTCGCCTTCCTCGGTCAGCTTGTTGGTGCGACCATCCTTTTCGAACAGCGGCTTGCCGATCCGCTCCTCAAGACGGCGCATCTGCATCGACACCGCAGACTGTGTCCGGTGCACCTCCTCGGCAGCCCGCGTGAAGCTGCCGGTGTCGGCAATCGAGATGAAGGTCTGCAACTGATCGAGATCGAGCGGCGCTTTCATCGGTCCAATCCATCATTCGTGTTGATGCTAAAGATTAGAAACATTCGTTGGATTAATCAATCGCGGCGTGGCAAATTGCCATTGTCCACATGAAGGCACAGCATGTCGCCCAAAAGTGGCCCCCGTGTTGGGGGCAACGACATGCGTCACGTTAACTGTATCGAGACCGCAACGGCGCTCCTCCCAGGCGCCGATTGCATGGTTTCGTCTGCACGACTCCGAAGGAGAGACTGACATGACCACGATCGAATTCGCCTCCGAGACCCCGCGCATCACCACGCGTCCGGCCGTTGCGACCCGCGTGCTCAATGCGGTCGCCGATGCCTTCCGCGCCTGGAAAAACCGCCGCGCCTTTTATCGCCTTGGCGAGATGTCGGATGCCGAGCTTGCCGACATCGGCCTGACCCGCGCCGACCTCCACGTCGCCGTCAGCGTG
Organism: Mesorhizobium sp. M1A.F.Ca.IN.020.06.1.1; assembly: GCF_004023265.1. Lineage (NCBI taxonomy): Bacteria > Pseudomonadati > Pseudomonadota > Alphaproteobacteria > Hyphomicrobiales > Phyllobacteriaceae > Mesorhizobium > Mesorhizobium sp. M1A.F.Ca.IN.020.06.1.1. The sequence goes on along the minus strand of NZ_RZSR01000081.1, from coordinate 8,946 downwards.
CCTTTCGGCCGCGATCCGACGGTGAAGCTGCGCGCAATCGCAGAAGAGCGCGTCGATATGATCGAGGACCTCGCCCGCAAGGTCGCCTGAGCGGCTTCGCCGGCTGCGTTTGCGCTCGCGCTGAACCTTTCGAGGGCTCGGCGCGACCAAGTTTCATGCAGGCTCCCACACTCCCTGCCGGTTCCCCGCCGGCCTGCCTGCACATTGCCCGGTTCCCCTCCAGGACCGGGCATTTTTCTTTTGATTTGAGCGCCCTACCGTCGGTCCATCCCGCGCTTGAACTGGTCGAAGATCGTCTCCATGCCCTTCTGATATTCCTCGCGCTGCTGCGCGCCGGTCTCGAACATCCTGCCGAAGATGTCGTCGAATGGATTTCTCGGCCGGCCGCTCGGATTGGTTTGCGGCTGCGGCTGGGATTGCTGCGGCGCCTGCTCTCCGTCTGGCGTGTCGAAACCGCCGCCTTGCCGCAGCATTTCCTCGAACATCTTGCCCAGCGGATTGTCGCCGTAAGGGTTCGGCGCCTGCTGCGGTTGGCTTTGCGGCTGTTGGGCGCCGCCGCCGAACATGTCTTGCAGCACCTTGCCGAGCGGATTGTCGCCATAGGGATTTGGCGCCGGCTGCGGGGCCTGTGCGCCGCCTCCCGCCTGCCGCATCATCTCCTCGATGATCTCGCCGAAAGGATTGCCGCCGCCACGGAAGCCGCCGGCGGCCTGCATCTGGCTGTTGGTCTGCTTGAACAATCCGCCCATCATCATCGACGCCATCGCCGGCAGCATCTGCTGCAGCACCTGCTGGCTAAGGCCGGTCGCCTGAGCGGCCTGGGCTGCAACAGCGCGTGACAGGTCCTTCGAGCCGAACAGATGGCCGAGAATGCCGTTGCCTTCATCGATGCCTTGCGGCGTGAAGGCCCGGGTTGCGTCCTCGAAATACTTGGCGTGCTGGCCGCTCGCCATCGCCGTCATGAAAGCACCCATTCCATAGGGATCGGCGGTGTTGCGCTGAAGCCCCTGTGAGAAGGCCGGCAGCAGCGCCTGCACCGCGGCCTGCGCCTGCTGCATCGAAAGGCCAAACTGCTGGGCCAGCGCCTGCATGCCGGCGCCGTTCTGGGCTTGCAAAAAAATATCGAACAGGGAAGGCATGAGATCTCCTCGGCAATATCCTCACGGAGGAGCCTATTGCGTTTCCATCACCGATTGAAGCAGCTTTTGCCGAGCCACGGCTCAGGTGGCCGGCGAACGGTCAGTAGGCATATTCCATGAACACCGGCTCGATCGAGCCGCCCCAGCGCGTGTGATATGCCGAAAGCATCTCCTCGGCGCTGGTGGTGCCGCGCGCCACGACCTCGTCGAGCGTGTTGAGGAACGAGGTCTCGTCATAGCCGTCGCGGTTCTTCTTGGCGCGGTTCTTCAGACCCGTGCGGGCGATGGCCAGCACGTCGCGGGCAACCTCGCGCAAGGTGGCGTTGCGGAATGGCGCCGAAATCCCGTGCTCCGGCACGGCGTTGCGCATCGCCAGCGCTTCTTCGTAGGTCCAGCTCGAGGTCAGCGTCTCCGCGGCGTCGAGTGCCTGCTCGTCATAGAGCAGGCCGACCCAGAAAGCCGGCAGCGCGCAGATGCGCCGCCACGGTCCGCCGTCGGCGCCCCGCATCTCGAGGAAGCGCTTCAGCCGCACATCGGGGAAGAGGGTGGAGAGGTGGTTCGCCCAGTCGCCCATCGTCGGCAGGCCGTCGGGCACTTGCGTGCGCGCGGCACCCGCCATGAACTGGCGGAAGGTGTAGCGCGTCATGTCGTGATACTGCCCGTCGCGGATGACGAAATACATCGGCACGTCGAGCGCCCATTCGACATAGTCGGCAAAGCCGAAATCCGGCGCGAAGCAGAATTCGAGCATGCCGGAGCGCTGGTTGTCGGTGTCGCGCCAGATGTCGCCGCGCCAGCTCTGCAGCCCGTTCGGCCGGCTCTCGGTGAAGGGCGAATTGGCGAACAGCGCCGTCGACAGCGGCTGCAGCTTCAGCGCCACCTGCATCTTGCGGCGCATGTCGAATTCGCTTTCGAAGTCGAGATTCACCTGGATCGTGCAGGTGCGATACATCATGTCGAGGCCCTTGGAGCCGACCTTCGGCATGTAGCGAGTCATGATCTCGTAGCGTGACTTCGGCATTTTCGGCGTTTCGGCAAGCGACCATTTTGGGCTGCCGCCGAGGCCGAGGAAGCGGATGCCGAGCGGCTCGGCGATCTCGCGCACCTGCGCCAGATGCGCGTTGCCCTCGCGGCAGGTCTGGTGGATCGTCTCCAGCGGCGCGCCGGAGAGCTCGAACTGCCCGCCCGGCTCCAGCGAGATCGCGCCCTGGCCGGTCGGCTCGACTAGGCCGATGATGCGGCCGGCATCCATGATCGGATCCCAGCCGAGCTTTTCCTGCATGCCTTCCAGGATGGCGCGGATGCCGCGCTCGCCGCCATAGGGCACCGGCGCGTTGCCATCGACATAGAAGGGAAACTTCTCGTGCTCGGTGCCGATCCGCCATTTGTCGCGCGGCTTGTTGCCCGCCGCCAGATAGCCGACGAGTTCGTCGATGCCTTCGATGGGCTGGATATCGGTTGTGTCGCGCGCCATAAGAAAGCCCTCCGCAGCCGTCAGCTAGCCGCCGGGCGCTAGATGGACGAAATGTCAGTAGCCGATCAAGCGAAAAATCCTGAGCCACGCCTCAACTGGATTTGATCACCAGTCGCCGATCGTCGCCTGCATCACCGCGAGCGCCGCGACCGCCGCCGTGTCGGCGCGCAGGATGCGCGGCCCGAGCGGAATGGCGCTGACGAAGGGCAGCGCCCGCAGCATCCTGCGCTCGTCATCGGAAAAGCCGCCCTCCGGCCCCACCAGCAGCGCGAGTTTCTTCTCGCTTACCTTCTGCAAGGCTGGCAGTGGATTGTTGGTCGAGGCATCCTCGTCGCAGAAGATCAGCCGCCGTTCCTTGTCCCAGCCGCCGAGCAGCCGCTCCAGCTTCTCTGCTTCGCACACCTTTGGCACCGCCAGGATGCCGCATTGCTCGGCCGCTTCGACGACATTGGCGCGCAGCCGATCGATGCCAGGCTTGGCCACTTGTGTGTGCTGGGTGATGACCGGTTGCAGGATGCCGGCGCCCATTTCGACCGCTTTCTGCACCAGATAGTCGAGCCGGCCCTGCTTCAGCGGGGCGAAGCAATAGGCGAGGTCGGGCAGCGGCGGCTGCGGCCGCTGCAGGGTAAGCACCTTGAGCCGGACGGCTTTCTTGGTCTTGGCGGCGATCGAAGCCGACCACTCGCCGTCGCGGCTGTTGAAGAGCAGGACCTTCGCGCCTTCGCCGAGCCGCATCACATGCGCGAGATAGTGGCTCTGCTGCTGTCCAGCATCGAATTCGAACCCCGGTCCGAGATCGTCCGGCACGAACAGCCGCTGCATTTTGTAGTTGGCGCGCATGGCCGAGCAATGGGCGAGGCGCGGGTTGTCGTCAAGTATCGGCGGACGGATGCCAGACCGGCGCGTAACCATGTCTCAGCACCGAAACACTTGTGGCAGGCGTGAGCAGTCGCAGCGATCGCCCGGCGAGGCGATTGAACAAGACGGGCTCGGCATAGCCTGCGAAGGACCATTCGAGCGCCTTGCTGGCGCGGAGCGCGTAGGCGGTCTCACCCTCGGCCACGACTGCTCCATCCGGCAAACCGGCGAGTTCGTCCGATGAGACGGTCGGCGGACGCCCACCGGAGGCCAGCCGCTCCTTGTGCAGCCGCTTGTCGACCATCGGCGCGCGCGGTTCGGCAATGCCGAAGACCTTTCCGAAGCGCCGCACGAAATCTCTCGCTTGGTCGCGCCGGCAGTAGAAGCAGGGCCGGTGACCGGCCGCGAGCGCCGTCACCTCGTCGAGAAAGAACAGTTCGGTCCAGCCGGCCTTTCCTCCAGGCCGATTGCGGCCCATCGGCTCGCGTCGCACGCCGCGGAATTGGCAGACGCAGATGATCCAGGCCGGCAGCGCCCAACGCTTCCTCAGAAGCGTTTTAGTCTCGGGGTCATGGACGATACCGCGATTACCGGTGAAGAGGCCGCGCTCGGGCACGGCATGGATGACGCCGAACGGATCGACCCGGTTCTGCAGTGGCATAGCTTTCTCTCCGGCGCGCGGCTTGGCTGAAACCGAGGCGGCATGATATCGCTCCCACCGTCATTTTCATGTCAGCAGGGATTCGGGGATGCGGGTGCTGGTGGTCCAGAACTACGACAATACCGGCCTCGGCCAAGTCGGCGCCGCTCTCGCGGAGGCTGGCGCCGAGCTTGACTTGCGCCGCCCCTACCAAGGCGATCCGCTGCCCCGGGACGCGAACGGTCACGATGCCATGGTGGTTCTGGGCGGGGGGCAGAATGCGCTGGCCGACGACGACTATCCCTATTTTCCCGCCTTGCTCGAATTGACGCGCGATTTCGCCGGCAAGGACCGATCGGTGCTTGGCATCTGCCTCGGCGGCCAGCTCGTCGCCCGCGCCTTTGGCGCCGACAACCACATCGGCGGTGCGGTTGAATTCGGCTGGTGCGGGGTGTCGCTGACGGCCGAAGCCAAGCACGACCCTGTTCTCGGCACCTTGCCGGAAAAGTTCCCGACTTTCCAATGGCACGACGATACGTTCGACCTACCCGAGAAGGCCGTGCGGCTTGCGGGCAATGATGTCGCGGCGAACCAGGCTTTTCGTATTGGCCGCGCCGTCTATGGCTTCCAGTTCCATTTCGAGGCGGATCGCCCGCTGGTGCGCGACTGGAGCACCTCCTTCGCGGCGCTGATCGCCGAGCGCCATCCCGACTGGACCGGCAGGCTCGACTACGAGATGGCTAGCAACGGACCGCACGCCGACGCCGCAGGGCTCGCGATCGCGCGTGCCTGGGTGGCGACGATCTGACCGTCGCACCGCCGCGGAGCGTGACATAATTGGCACGCGGCGGCAGTTCCGCCTGGGGAAAACGCACTTCATTCTTGGTTTGTGTCCGGCCGCCCGCCTAAGAGGGCGCCCTCTGTATCGTCCGTGCAACCGCGATGAACCTGTTGTGTGATCCAAGCGACACACCGGCGATACAGAATCTGCTTAGAAGCGCGAAGTCGTCGAAACATTGAGACGCATTTTATCGTTTCAACGCATTGGTAACCGCCTCGTGCACAGATGCAGAAAGCTCAACCAGAGATGACGTCCGTGAAAGCAGCGCTTTTGTCCTTTGTAATGCTGTCTGCCATCGTCGTGTGCGGCCTCGGCATTTATTCTGCCGACGCTGCAAACAATCACCAGGCCGTCGACGGCTACGGCGTCACCGCCGCGCTTCGCTAGAGCCTGATCCTTCCCGACAAAGGGAAAGCTGATCCCACACTTGGGGTCATGGCCAGAACGCCATTCCCTCGACCGTCAGAATGCGCTTTTCAGCGCCGTCGACGGCAAGTGCGCTGAGCGTTCCCGCCTGCCAGGCGAGCGTGTCGAGATTGACGCGGTTGGCCATCACCTCGACGTCCGGCACCGGCGTATGCCCGTGCACGATCACTTTGGGATACAGCCCCGGGTAATTGTGGAAGACGTCGCGAATCCAGATCAGGTCCTGCTCGTTCTGGCTTTCGAGCGGCACCCCCGGCCGGATGCCGGCATGGCAGAAGAAGAAGTCGCCGAAGCACGCTGAAAAAGACAGCGAGCGCAGGAAGTCGACATGGGCTTGCGGCACTGCTTCGACCAAGGCCGCGTGTCCGTGCGCCAGCGCCTCGTCCGACCTGCCGAACCAGCTGCTGCCGGTCGAGAGCTTCACCCCGTATGACGCCGCCGTCTGGACGCCGCCATAGCGCATGAACAGACCCTCCGGATCGGGTTTGGCAAGGAAATCGAGCATGCCGATGTCATGGTTGCCGGCAAGCATGATGTTGCGGGGATCACGGCTCCGCGCCTCGATTAGGAATTCGATGACGTTCCTCGAGTCCGGTCCGCGGTCGACATAATCGCCGAGATGGATGATGCGCCAATCGGACTTTGGTCCGTACTCCAGATCGCTTGCTATCCGGCTGTGCATGGCGGCGAGCAGGTCATGACGGCCATGCACGTCGCCGATGGCATAGATGCGTATGCCTTTCGGCCCGCGCGCGTCGAGATAGTGGATGCCGGCTTCAGTCAAGGCGACGTCTTCCCGTGTCTGTCATCACGGGAAACTAGGGCGGATCGGTGAATAAGCCCCTAGCGCCGCAGCTGGTCCTTGCCCATGTCGGTTACCAGACGCTTACCGCACAGCGCCAGCGTGATGTCCATCTCCTTGCGGATGATCTCCAGCGCCTTGGTGACGCCCGCCTTGCCCATCGCGCCGAGCCCGTAAAGGAACGGCCGGCCGATATAGGTGCCCCTGGCGCCGAGGCAGAGCGCCTTGAGCACATCCTGACCCGAGCGAATGCCGCCATCCATATGCACCTCGATCCGATCGCCGACCGCGTCGGCGATCTCTTCCAGCACCGAGATCGAGGAGGCGGCGCCGTCGAGCTGCCGCCCGCCATGATTGGACACGATGATCGCGTCGGCTCCCGTCTCGGCCGCCATCAACGCATCCTCCTTGTCGAGGATGCCCTTCAGGATCAGCTTGCCGCCCCAGCGCTCCTGGATCCAGGCGACATCCTTCCAGGACAGCTGCGGGTCGAACTGCTCCGTCGTCCAGGACGACAGCGAAGAAACGTCGCCGACACCCTTGGCGTGGCCGACGATGTTGCGGAAGGTGCGGCGCGGCGTGCCCGCTATCCCCAGGCACCAGCGCGGCTTGAGGGCGAGATCGACAATGTTGGCGAGCGTCATCTTGGGCGGTGCCGACAGCCCGTTGCGCACGTCCTTGTGACGCTGGCCGAGGATCTGCAGGTCAAGCGTCAGCACCAGCGCCGAGCATTTCGCCGCCTTAGCGCGGTCGATGAGATCGACGACGAAATCCTTGTCGCGCAGCACGTAGAGTTGGAACCAGAACGGCTTCTTGGTCACCGAGGCGACATCCTCGATCGAACAGATGCTCATGGTCGAGAGCGTGAACGGCACGCCGAATTCCTCAGCGGCCTGCGCCGCGAGCATCTCGCCGTCGGCATGCTGCATGCCGGTCAGCCCGGTCGGTGCCAACGCCACCGGCATCGCCACCTTCTCACCGATCATGGTCGATTCCAGCGAGCGGTTGCTCATGTCGACCAGCACGCGCTGGCGGAATTTTATCTTGCCGAAGTCCTCCTCGTTGGCGCGGTAGGTGCTCTCCGTCCAGGCGCCGGAATCGGCATAGTCGAAGAACATCTTCGGCACCTTGCGGCGCGCCATGTCCTTGAGGTCGGCGATGGTGAGGATGTCGCTCATGGTAGTCCCCGCGTGATCAGTGCTTAGGAGCGTTTGCGTGTCGGTTCGATGTCGCCGGCTTCCGAGCGCTGCCTGAGCCTCAGCCGTGACACGCGCTGCCAGTCGCCGCTGCGCTCGGCCTCAGCCATGGAGCGCTCGACATAGGTAATGTGGTCCATCGCCGCCTTGCGGGCTGCGGCAGGATCCGCCGCCTTGATCGCGGCGTGGATTGCCCGGTGCTGCTCAAGCAACGCCTCGCGCGCGCCGGGCACGGTGAAGACCAGCAACCGGTTCTGGAACACGCCCTCGGAGAGCAGCCGGTAGCAGGAGCGCAGCGTGTGCAGGAGGATGATGTTGTGCGCGCATTCGCAGACCGCGTGGTGGAATTCGACGTCGATTTCCGCCTCGTCGTCGAAGTCGCCGGTACGGTGCGCCTCGTCCATGCGCGCCATGATGCGGTCGAGCAGCGCCAGATCCTCGGGCGTCGCTCGCCGCGCCGCGTATTCGGCCGCGATTGCCTCGACCTCGCGCCGGTATTCCAGATAGTCGGTCACCGCCTTGCGGTGCATCGAGATCAGATCGGTCACCGGCTTGGTGAAAAGCTGGCCGATGACGTCGGCGACATGCGTGCCGCCGCCCGGTCTGGTGGTCAGCAGCCCGCGTCCTTCCAGCGCCTTCAGCGCGTCGCGCAGGATCGGCCGCGACACGTCGAACTGACGCGCCAGCTCGCGCTCGCCCGGCAGCCGGTCGCCGGTGCGCAGCACGCCCTCGAGGATCAGGCTCTCGATCTGCTGCACCACCTCGTCGGCGGTGCGCGAATGCTCGATCCTGGAGAAGATATCGCTCAATGGAAGCGCGCCTGGAAACGGAATGGATGTCGCGCAGATCTAAGCCTCCGTCGCCAACTGGTCAAATTATTTATCCAATTCGCCGAATCAGGTCGACTCCCCGGCGGCTCTGTGAATCGGCTGCAGCTGAAATTTGCTGTTTACGGCCCCTGCCGATTGCCGCAAGACAACGCGATTGCACGAAGGGTCGAAACCAGGGGGACCAGCCGTGTCGGACGCCAATCTCGAATTCCAGCCGCGTGCCCAGGGCAGCGTCATGGGCTTTCCGGCCCACGAGGGTCGCCCCGGCGCGCTAGGCGAGGTCCATGCTCGTCCGCACCCGCTGGTCGAGAAGCCGCGCGTGCTCATCCAACTCTCCTTCATGACCGAAGGCGGCTCGGCCGTCGACCTTGCCGTGCTGTCGGACCTGTCGCGGCGCTTGGGCATCGCAGCGCCCGAACGCCATGCCCGCCACCATGCCATGAAATGGGGCAAGGGCACCTTGCGCTGGGAACGGCATACGGAGTTCTCGACCTATCTCTGGGAAGGGCCGCTGGCCGAAAGCAGCCGGGGCCAGGAGGATTCGCCCTTCGGCAACGGCTTCTCGCCGCCGGGAACGGTGATTTCCGGCATCCGGCTCGAAATCCGCAAATGGACGCAGGCGAGCGAGAAGCTGATCGCCGGCTTCGATCCGACCAGCCTCTGCTATTCGCTGGTCGAGCGCGGTGCGGCGGCCATCGTCACGGACTTTCGCCAGGATGGCGACGGGCTGACCCGCATGC
>NZ_RZSR01000821.1:0-2736 GCF_004023265.1 Mesorhizobium sp. M1A.F.Ca.IN.020.06.1.1 | reverse complement strand
GAGTAGGGGAGTACGGGAATAAGGGAGTAGGGAATAGCAAATAGCTCGGAGTTTTTCCTACCCCCCTACTCCCCTAACTTTCGGAGCGCTTATGCTCGGACGCCTAAATCATGTCGCGCTTGCCGTGCCGAACCTGGCTGCGGCGACAGCTGCGTATCGCGATACGCTGGGCGCTTGGCTGAGCGAGCCGCAGGCGCTGCCGGAACATGGCGTCACGGTTGTGTTCGTCGATGTCGGCAACACCAAGATCGAGCTGCTGGAGCCGCTGGGCGACGCTTCACCGATCGCGGCTTTCCTCGCGAAGAACCCGTCGGGCGGCATGCATCATGTCTGCTACGAGGTCGACGATATCCTCGTCGCGCGCGACCATCTCAAGGCGAGCGGCGCGCGTGTTCTCGGCGACGGCAATCCGAAGATCGGCGCGCATGGCAAGCCGGTGCTGTTCCTGCATCCCAAGGACTTCTTCGGCACGCTGGTCGAATTGGAGCAGGCATGAACTGGGTTTCCTTTGTCGCACTGTTCTTCGTCACCTGGTGGCTGGTGCTGTTCGCGGTGCTGCCGTTCAGCCTGCGCACCCAGGATGAGGACAAGGACGTGACGCTCGGCACGGTGTCGAGCGCGCCGAAGGGACCGCACATGCTGCGCGCGGCGATCCGCACGACGGTCGTCACCGCGATCGTGATCGGCATTTTCTACGGCCTGACAAGGGGGATCGGCTTCGGCTTCGACGACATCCCGCACATCGTGCCGGACTTTACTCATACTGCCGGCCGCTAGCACCCTGCACAGTTCCGCAAGTATTGATCAACCCGCACCCGTGCTGGTTGAAATCGGAAGCCGACTTCCGATTTTGAGGGCTAACGCAGCATAATGCTGTTTGGCAGGTCGTGGTCCTAAGCAGATGATTGCACAAAAAAAATGCAAGGCACGAGGCCTTGCAATTTAAACGCGTCCGATCTGTTTCCGGTGTCCGGCGGCAGCGAGTAACCGCGCCTAGATCGCATCCTCCCAAGACTTTGACCGCGTAGGAGAGCAGATTTTTCTCCGCCCTCTCGGTTATCGGCGCACACTAGACCAAGGCAGGTGAAAATGTCACGAAGAATTTTGCCCCCAAATAGGCAATATCGTGCTGCACTGCACAATAGTGGGGCAGCGCTTGCTTGTGAATCGATCAAAAGGCCAGATGCGGCACTTTGGTGGCCAAAACGGGCCTTCTGATCATGCGCAGAACGCCGCAACACTTTGGAGCGCTCGGGTTTCCATTCGGTCATGAAATGGCTATGAAGCCCGGGCAAGCAGCCTCGGTTGCGCCGATTCCCCGCGCCGCCATTTTTTCATTCACGGACCAGTCCATGCGTTTGTCGCGCTACTTCCTGCCCATTCTCAAAGAAAACCCCCGTGAGGCCGAAATCGTCTCGCATCGGCTGATGCTGCGCGCCGGCATGATCCGCCAGCAGGGGCAGGGCAGCTTCTCCTGGCTGCCGCTCGGCAAGCGCGTGCTGGACAAGGTCTGCCAGATCATCCGCGAGGAGCAGAATCGAGCCGGCGCGCTGGAAATCCTGATGCCGACCATCCAGTCGGCGGATCTGTGGCGCGAGAGCGGCCGTTACAATGACTACGGCAAGGAGATGCTGCGCATCAAGGACCGGCAGGACCGCGACATGCTCTATGGTCCGACCAATGAGGAAATGGTCACCGAGATCTTCCGCGCCTACGTCAAGTCCTACAAGGACCTGCCGCTCAACCTCTATCACATCCAGTGGAAGTTCCGCGACGAGGTGCGCCCCCGCTTCGGCGTGATGCGCTCGCGCGAGTTCCTGATGAAGGACGCTTACTCCTTCGATCTCGATTTTGAAGGCGCCAGAGCCGCCTATAACCGCATGTTCGTCTCATACTTGAGGACGTTCACGCGCATGGGCCTGCAGGCCATTCCGATGCGCGCCGATACCGGCCCGATCGGCGGCGACCTCAGCCACGAATTCATCATCCTGGCCGAGACCGGCGAGAGCCAGGTGTTCTGCGACCGCGCCTATCTGTCGCTCGACGTGCCCGGCGCGGATACGAACTTCTCCAACGATGCCGAGATCGGCGGCATCGTGACGAAATGGACGACTCCTTACGCCGCCACCGACGAGATGCATGACGAAGCGGCATGGGAGAAGGTGCCCGAAGGCGAGAGGCTCTCGGCGCGCGGCATCGAGGTCGGCCATATCTTCCATTTCGGCGAGAAGTATTCCAAGCCGATGAACGCGAAGGTCACCGGTCCCGATGGCAAGGACCATTATGCTTCGGGCGGCTCGTACGGCATCGGCCCGTCGCGGCTGGTCGCGGCAATCATCGAGGCGAGCCATGATGATAACGGCATTATTTGGCCGGAAGCGGTCGCGCCGTTCAATATCGGTCTGATCAACATGAAGGTCGGCGATGCCGAATGCGACCGCGTCTGCGACGAGCTCTACGCAGCGCTGACCTCGGCCGGCAAGGACGTGCTTTATGACGACACCGACCAGCGGCCGGGCGGCAAGTTCGCAACCGCCGACCTGATCGGCCTGCCCTGGCAGGTGATCGTCGGACCGCGCGGGGTGGCTAGCGGCGAGGTCGAGATCAAGAACCGCCGGAGCGGCGAGCGCGAGACGCTGCCGATCGCGGAGGCCCAGAAACGCCTGGGTATCGCGTAATGGGCGAGGCGGCTGCAGCTCGATCGCCGGCAGGCGCCTTTTCAGGCTTCGAGCGCAT
>NZ_RZSR01000820.1:0-2739 GCF_004023265.1 Mesorhizobium sp. M1A.F.Ca.IN.020.06.1.1 | reverse complement strand
CTCGAAGCCCGTGCGCTTGTTGACGATGCGGTAGTCGGGAGCATCCCCGCGGGCCTTGTTGGCGTTCGGGATCAAGGTGATCGGGGCGTTGACGCGCAGCGTGGCGAACACGCCTTCCATCGAACCGTCGGCCTTGGCGGTGAGGTTTGCGATCGTGGTGGCCATGGTAGTTCTCCTTCGGTTGCATCGGGACCATTCCCGATGGCGCCAAAGGAGGGGGCCGTCCTGCTGCGGTCACTCGGCACAAATTCTGGAAAATTCTATTTGCCGCAGACAGCGGGCCGCGCTTTCAAGGGCCCCGCTTGCGGGAAGGAAAGTGCCCGGCCCGCAACAAAAAAAACCGAAATCGAATTTTCCTGAATTTTTGCCGAGCGTACCCCCAACGGGGGTTGACCGCAAAAGCAGGCGGTCCACTACAAAGGCGACATGACACGGGAATGGTCCGGGTGTGGGCAAAGGCGATGCCTCCGGCCACCATCGCAGATCCTTCACGCCAGGCACCGCGGTCGCGGTCAAGCGTTTGCCCCCGCCTGCGGATCTACCGTCCTCGCCTGTCCCACGAACGACATCCTGCGCTGAGAAGCCGGAGGTTCCGTCCGCCGTCAAGTGCCGGATATTGCGCTCGGCGGCGGCGAGCGCTGCTCTGTTCCCGTGCCGGCGAGGGTATCCAGGGCCAAGCGTGGCCGCCGGGAATGCGCTGCCTGATCCGCAACTGCCCTGCCCTTCGTGCCATGAGCAGATGGGATTTTCCCGAGGACTGCCCGCGGACCGCGAGAGGCGGCTTCGCAAGGGGTCGGCCTTCGGCACGGATCAGGGCGGGGCGGCTTGCGCCGTTCATTCGTGGGTCGGGTCGCCACGGCTTGCGACAATCAGGTTGCCGCAGCAACGCGCTCGTCCGCCGTCATCCGGGTTTCCACTCCGCCGCGAACATCCAGACCCGCATGGTGCATCATGGCGCGCCAGTCCGCGATGGTGTGGACGGTTCCCACCGTGCCGCGCATCGTGTCATAGACGACGCATGGACTGCCGATGATGGCCAGGCGCAGTATGTTGAGGCAGGTTCCGGGCGAAGCGCCATCCCAGACCATCAGACCGAAGTCGGCACGGCGGACCATTTCCCGATCCTTCGCGGCGTGGACGGCAAAGCCCTTTGCGCCGTCCGGCGGCGGGACGTGATAGGCAGCCCAGTCGCCGAGATTATTGCGCGGCTCGGCGTGGGCGTGGAAGACGCCGACATGCTCGTAGCCGTAGCCTGCGAGCAGGCCCTGCATTTCGGCATCGGCTCCCGGCGCGTCACCGATCAGCACGCCGTGCTCGGCCGCAACGATCGCGCCGATGCGTTCGATCGCGGGGACCGGCAGCTCGAAGATGTCACGCGAACCGCCAAGGAATATCATCGTCATTGGTCGCTTTCCTTTCTCTCAGATCAACCGCCCCGGCCCGGCTCTCCTCTCCCTCTCCCGCGCGAGGGATCGTCGCCGAAGGCCGAGACGGCGAAGCCCGGCTCGGGGAGCGGCGGCACGCCGCGAGTAGAGCCCGGCCGGCCGGAGGCCGGCGCGCCCAACCCATGTCGGAGGACTTTTGGCCACTCTCCATCCTGCGCTCTTTCGCACCGCGCCCCCGCCGGATTGCTGACCGTCACGGATGTGCACACGCGAAGAACCCAACCGCGAGCGGGTCGGGTTCTTCGACGCGGGGAATGAAAGCGGCGCTCACGGGCCACCCTCCGTGAACCGCCAGAGGGGAATGCCGAGGCGTCGAGCCTTGTCGGCCAGGTTCTCGGTGATGCCGGAGCCGGGGAAGACGATCAGTCCGTAGGGCATGACCGAGAGCAGCTGATCGTTGCGACGGAACGGGGCGGCCTTCGCATGCCGGTTCCAGTCCGGCTTGAACGCGATCTGGGTGACCTTGCGGTTCTCGGCCCAGCAGGCGGCGATGCGCTCGGCTCCACGCGGGCTGCCGCCATGAAGCAGCACCATGTCCGGGTGCTTCTCGCGGGCCTTATCCAGCGCATCCCAGATCCGGTCGTGATCGTTGCAATCGAGGTCGCCGGCGAAGGCGATCTTCGTGCCGGCCGGCACCAGGACCTCGGTGTCCGCGCGGCGGCGCGCGGCGAGGAAGTCGCGAGAGTCGATCAACGCCGCTGTCATTGATTGATGCGAGACCTTGGAGCCGGTGCGTGGTCGCCAGGCTGAGCCGATTTCGGCCTCGTAGAGGTCGGCGGCCTCGTCGCGCATGATTTCCAGCACATTGCGGCGCTCGATATAGGTGATGCCTTCGGCCGTGAGCCGTTCCAGCTCCACGGACTTCACCTCCGAGCCATCCTGCTCGCCTTGGCTCGACCGCTGCGCCTCCTCGTTGCGGTCGAGGCTACGGGCGACGCGTTCGGCCGCGCGATGGAAGACATTGGTGAAGGACCAGAGCAGGTCGTCGAGGTCGGGTTCGAGCCTAGTGTCGCCGAGCATGCCGGCGAAGGTCTCGACGATCCCGGCGAGGCCAGCCCGGATCACGCTCTCGTCGGGGAGCGGACGGGGATCAGGCTCGTCCTGATGCGGACGATGGCCGTACATCTGCAGTTCGAGGATGACGCGGTCGGTCGGCGAGGAGGCGTGATAGAGCTCGTAGGCGTCGTCGAAGGGAAGCTCGTAGGTCATCGCGTGTCTCCGTCGGTTGCGGCCGCGCCTATCGCGGCCTGACAGCGAATCCCGGCCGCGCCCGGAGCGCGGCCGCACCGAAGGC
>NZ_RZSR01000819.1:0-2741 GCF_004023265.1 Mesorhizobium sp. M1A.F.Ca.IN.020.06.1.1 | reverse complement strand
GCCGAAGTCGGGATGCGCAACCCCGATCACCGCGCTTTCGGCAACGCCGGCAAGCGCGTCGATCTCGCTCTCGATCTCCTTGGGATAGACGTTGTAGCCGCCCGAGATGATCAGGTCCTTGCCGCGGCCGACGATGTGGACATAGCCGCCGGTGTCGATCAGGCCGAGGTCGCCGGTGATGAAGAAGCCGTCGTCGCGGAATTCGGCCTTGGTTTTCTCTGGCATCCGCCAATAGCCGGCAAAGACGTTCGGGCCCTTCACCTCGATCATGCCGATCTCGCCCTGGGCTAGCGGCTTGCCGCTTTCGGGGTCGGCGACGCGCAGCGCGACACCCGGCAGCGGAAAGCCGACCGTGCCAGCGCGCCGTTCGCCGTCATAGGGATTGGAGGTGTTCATGTTGGTTTCGGTCATGCCGTAGCGTTCGAGGATGGCGTGGCCGGTGCGCTCGCGCCAGGCATTATGCGTCTCGCTAAGCAACGGCGCCGAACCGGAGATGAACAGCCGCATGCGGCTGGCCGCCTCCTTCGTCAGGCCCTGCTGCTGCAGGAGCCGCACATAGAAGGTCGGCACGCCCATCAGCGCGGTCGCGCGCGGCAGAATCGAAATCACACGGGCCGGGTCGAACTTCTGCTCGAACAGCATCTTTGCGCCGGCTATCAGGATGACGTTGGTCGCGACGAACAGGCCGTGCGTGTGGAAGATCGGCAGCGCGTGGATGAGCACATCATCGCTGCTGAAGCGCCAGTAATCCACCAGCACGCGCGCGTTGGAGGCGAGGTTCTCGTGCTGAGCATGGCTCCCTTGGAGCGGCCCGTCGTGCCCGATGTGTAAAGGATGGCGGCAAGATCGTCGGGGCCGCGCTCCAGATCCGCAAAATCCGCCGGCTGCAGCGCCGCACGGTCCGCAAGCGTGCCCTGTCCGTCGCGGCCTAGCGTCAGCGTCGCCGCCCCCGCCGATGCGGCAAGCGGTTGCACATCCTTCACCTTTTCCGGATCGCACACGACCAGCCGCGGCTCCGCGTCGCGGAAGAAATAGTCGAGCTCCGGCAGCGTATAGGCGGTGTTGAGCGGCAGGAAGACGGCGCCGGCGCGCAGACAGGCGAGATAGAGGAGCAAAGCTTCAGGGGTCTTCTCCACCTGCACCGCGACGCGATCGCCGGGCAGCACACCAGCGGCCACCAGCGCGTGCGCAAACCGCGCGGACCGCGCCAGCATGTCGGCATAGGAAATCGAACGCCCGTCATCCGTCTCCATCAGCACTTGGCCAGGCGCCGGCATGCTGGCGCGAAACGCGTCGAACAGGTGATTGGTCATGTCGTCCCCTGGCGTCGAAAGCTCGGCCAGAGCGAATATCAGATTTGTCAGCGATGGGCAGCTATTTGCGACCGCGCGCGGCCTTGCCTGCGCGAGCCCGCGGACCGTCGCCTGGGCTGAGCTGCGCCATGCACATCTCCGCCGTCAGGCGGTAGTGACTGAGCAAGGCCTCGACCGCGCCGTCGGCGTCGCCGTCCATGGTCCGCTCGGCAATCGTCCGGTGCTCGCCGAAGTCGTCGCGTTCGGAGCCGGGGCCGCGCTGCGAGATCAGCCGGTAGCGGGAGGCCTGGTCGGAAAGCTGGTCGCAAAAGCCGATCAGCCAATGCGAGCGGCAGGCGCAGATCAGCGCCCGATGAAAGGCGCGGTGCAGCTTCTCCCATTCCGGATTGTTGGTTGCCGGGTCGTCGGGCCGGCGGCGTTCGGCGCGCGCCAGGCGGTGCAGGGCGAGCACCAGCTGTTCTTCCCATTCCGCGGTGCGGTGCGCAATGGATTCGCGTAATGCGCGTTCTTCCAGCCAGCACCGCGTGCGGGTGAGCTCCTCCAACTCGGCCGCGTTGACCGGCATCACGAAGAAGCCGCGCTGGTCGTGGCGGCCGAGCAATCCCTCGGCGGCCAGACGGTTCAGCGCCTCGCGCACCGGCGAGGCGCCGGCGCCATACCGGGAAACGACCCATTCGACGCGCAGCTTGCCCTCGGCTTCCAAAGCTCCCCGCAGCAAGTCCTCGCGGAGCTGATGGTAGACCGAACTGGCCAGCGTGCTCTTGGCACCCTTGCCTTCGCCCGTATCGGCGTTCCCGTACAATTTGACTCCTGTTGCCGGCCCCTGTTTTGCAGGGTCCCTCGGCCAAGCAATTTCATACGATGTATCTTGCAGCCGAGCACTGCCGCCTAAAAACGTATGATGGCGATATTCGTACTTTGAGACAAGGCGGGGTCAATTATCGAATAAAGTAAAATCCACTTGAAAAAAGGCTGACGTCAGTGGGAGACTTGACATAACTCGGTATACTGAACAGCCCTTAGTTAGCGAGGCGGCTTTGCTAGGAACGCACTGTCGACGTCTTTAACGGGCGGCCTTGTCGGCGGCTGAGCGGATCGCTTCGATATTTGCCCGATAGGTTTCTACTGTGCCGCCTTTGAAAATGGCCGCGCCGGCCACCAGCACGCCGGCGCCGGCGGCCGTCACCAGCGGCGCCGTTTCCGGCGAGATGCCGCCGTCGACCTCGATGCGGATCGGGCGCTCGCCGATCAGCGCCTTGACCTTTCGCACCTTGTCGACGATCGCCGGGATGAAAGCCTGGCCGCCGAAGCAGGGATTGACGGTCATGATCAGGATGAGGTCGAGCCGGTCGAGCACATATTCGATCGCCGTTTCCGGCGTCGCCGGGTTGAGCGAGACACCGGCCTTCTTGCCGAGACCTTTGATGG
>NZ_RZSR01000818.1:0-2750 GCF_004023265.1 Mesorhizobium sp. M1A.F.Ca.IN.020.06.1.1 | reverse complement strand
GTCTGGCGGAAGCCGGCGCCGATGTCGCCTGTTTCGGCCACAGCTCGAAGGGCGGGCTGGAAGACACGGCCGACAAGATCAGGGCGCTCGGCCGCAAGGCGCTGGTGCTGACCGGAACTGTCACATCGCAGAGCGATCTCGCGGCAGCGGTCGAACGCGTCGAAAAGGAACTCGGCGCGCTGACGATCGCGGTCAACAATGCCGGCGTCGCCGGTGCCGAACCCGCCGAGACGCTGCCGATGGAGAAGTGGCAGAAGCTCTACGACGTCAATGTCAGCGGCGTGTTCCTGTCCTGCCAGGCCGAGGCGCGCGTCATGCTGCCCCGCCGCAAAGGCTCTATCATCAACATCGCCTCGATGTCCGGCTCGATCGTCAACCGCGGCCTGACGCAGGCGCACTATAATTCGTCCAAGGCGGCGGTGATCCACATGTCGAAGAGCCTCGCCATGGAGTGGGCCGATCGCGGCCTGCGCGTCAATGTGGTGAGCCCCGGCTACACGCTGACGCCGATGAACAAGCGGCCGGAGGTCGCCGAGCAGGTCAAGATCTTCGAGCGCGACACGCCGATGGGCCGCATGGCGAGGCCTGAGGAAATGGTCGGGCCGACCGTGTTCCTGGCGAGCCGGGCCGCGAGCTTCGTCACCGGCATCGACCTCATCGTCGATGGCGGCTTCGTCTGCTGGTAGGAGAAAGAAAAAGTGCAGAAGCGTTTCGAAGGAAAGACGGCAATCGTCACAGGCGCCAGCGGCGGCATCGGTGCGGCCATGGCGAGGCGTTTCGCGGCGGAAGGTGCGGCGGTCGTGATCAGCGCCATTGATCCGCGCGTCGACGAGGTCGCCGCCGGCCTGAAGGCTGCGGGCGCGAAGGTCGCCTCGATGCGCATGGACGTGACGAAGAAGGACGAGGTCGAAGCGCTTTACGATCTCGCGGAGAATGAATTCGGTCGGGTCGACATTTCGGTGCAGAACGCCGGCGTCATCACCATCGCCAAAATCGAGGCGATGACGGAATCCGAGTGGGACAAGGTGATGGCGGTGAACACGAAAGGCGTGTTCCTGTGCTGCCAGGAAGCGATCGCGCGCATGCGCAAGCACGGCCAAGGCGGCCGGCTGATCAACACCGCGTCCGGCCAGGCGCGGCAGGGTTTCATCTACACGCCGCATTACGCGGCGTCGAAATTCGGGGTTGTCGGCATCACGCAGAGCCTGGCCAAGGAAGTGGCCAAGGAAAAGATCACCGTCAATGCCATCTGCCCCGGCATCATCGACACCGACATGTGGGCCTATAACGACACCGCATGGGGCAAGCTGCTCGGCGACTACAAGCCGGGCGAGCTGATGGCGGAATGGGTGAAGAACATCCCGATGGGCCGCGCCGGCAGCGGCGAAGACGTCTCGGGGCTCGTCAGCTTTCTCGCCAGCGATGACGCGGCCTACATCACCGGACAGACCATCAATGTCGACGGCGGCCTGATCATGTCGTGAGAAGGGCTGCGATGCGTTGAGTGACTGCGTCGCCAGCCTCGCTGCGACCCAGGCAGCCGGGTCGCGACAGCCGATTTCATCGCAGGTTCTGCGACATAAGACGGCTTGCCGCGGTGATTGCGCTCCTGTATCGCCACCGAATATGTTCACCTCGAGTGAAATAAATCGGCGGAAATTTGAGGGGCGCCATGGCGAAGAAGACGACCGACAACAAGCCTTCCGGCGCGAGCGACCAAGCCAAGCCGTTGCCGAAGAGCGTCTCGGCGGACGGGCGAAGCGTGCGAACCATCCGCGCGCCGCTGACGCAGAATCCGCACGCCGTCCGCGACACGCGCGAGAAGGTGCTGGAGGTAGCGATCGGCCATGAGGTGCGCGCCTTCCGCAAGAAGCTCGGCATCACCGTCGCCGATCTCGCGGCCGCCACCGACATTTCGCTGGGCATGCTGTCGAAGATCGAGAACGGCATCACCTCGCCCTCGCTGACCACGCTGCAGGCGCTGTCGCGGGCGCTCGGCGTGCCGGTCACCGCCTTCTTCCGCCGCTTCGAGGAAGAGCGCGCCGCCGTCTTCGTCAAGGCCGGCGAAGGCGTCGACGTCGAGCGGCGCGGCACACGCGCCGGCCACCAGTACAATCTGCTTGGACATATCGGCGCCAACACCAGCGGCGTGGTCGTCGAGCCCTATCTGATCACGCTGACCGAGGACTCCGACGTGTTCCCGACCTTCCAGCATGCGGGGATGGAGTTCCTCTATATGCTCGAGGGCGAGGTCGTATACCGGCACGGCAGCAATCTCTATCCGATGAAGCCGGGCGACAGCCTGTTCTTCGACGCCGATGCGCCGCATGGGCCGGAAGAACTGACACAGCTGCCGATGCGCTATCTCTCCATCATCTGTTATCCGCAGAACAGCACGACCTGACCAACCCGAACCCGGACATCGTTCGGTGACGCATTCGTCGAAGGTCCGACCTCGCGAAGCATTTCCGTGGCATTTCCACCAGCTCGTGCCGGCGCTGTGCCGTCCGCGGTAATTTTCCTGCAGGCAAATAGTTTTATCCACAGGCAATCCTGCGGCGGACCCCCAAACCGTTTACCGAACGGAAAACCGGCTTGACAACTTCGCGGTTCGGGCAGAACTTATGAAAAAAATTTCACTCTGTTGAAAGAGTGGACGCCCGGTCGATTGCGGGGCCGGACGTCGAGAAAAGGGGAAAAACCGATGTCCGACCTTAAGCAGCGCATCGAAGCGCTGTACCGTTCCGACG
>NZ_RZSR01000817.1:0-2750 GCF_004023265.1 Mesorhizobium sp. M1A.F.Ca.IN.020.06.1.1 | reverse complement strand
CCGCTGCGCATCGTCGCCGCGCAGACCGGGCGCGTCGAAAAGGACATCGATGCTCTCAACAAGGACCTGCAGCCGCTGAAATCCTTCGTGCTGAACGGCGGCACGCCTGCCGCGGCAGCCCTGCATTTTGCGCGCACCGTAACACGGCGCGCCGAACGCCTCATGGTGGCGCTGGCGCAGGACCCGGCCGAGCACGTCAACCGCGAAGCGCTGAAATACATCAACCGCGTCTCCGACTTCCTGTTCGTCGCCGCCCGGGCGGTCAATGACAACGGAAATGCCGACGTGCTATGGGTTCCCGGCAAGAACCGCTGACAACCGGGTATGGCGGGAGGGTCCGATGTTCATCCCGCTCTACGATACCAACAGGCTCCGCCACATCCGCCTGCAATATGTGACGATCGGCCTGATCGCCGCGAATGCCTTGGTCTATCTCGCGACCACGCTTGGCGGCGAGAGCTTCACCAATGCCGCAGTGCTTGGCCTCGGCTTCATCCCCTCTGTCGTCCATGACAAGGTGGAGCTGTCGCCCGAATTCGTCGTCATTCCCGAAAGCCTCAGCTATCTCACCTATTCCTTCCTGCATGCCGACATCTTCCATCTCGGCGGCAACATGCTGTTCCTGTGGGTGTTCGGCGACAATGTCGAGGACGCGCTCGGCCATATCCGCTACCTGATCTTCTACCTCGCCTGCGCGGCGGCGGGCGCTTTCTTTCAAGGCTTGGTCGGCTGGGATTCCCAGGTGCCGCTGATCGGCGCTTCGGGCGCCATCGCCGGCGTGGTTGCGGCCTATCTGATCCTCTATCCGAAGGTTAAGGTGTGGGTGTTGGTCTTTGCGCGCATTCCTCTGCGCATCCCCGCCTTCATCCCGCTCGTCCTTTGGATCCTGTTCCAGATCGTGATGTTTGCCGCCGGCGGAGAGGATCAGATTTCCTGGGCCTGCCACATCGGCGGCATCATTGCCGGCGCCGTTCTCGTCCTGGTGCTGCGCAGCCGCGGCGTGCCGCTGCTTGCCGGCGCAGACGGCGAGCCGGACCCGACGCCGAAGGTCCAGAACGTCCCTCTCCCGATCGAGCCCGGACCAGCGCCCGAGGCGCCGGCACAGCCGGCGCCTCGATGGGGCCGCGGCGCGGCGTCGCCGCCAGACTGAACCGATTTGAGTGCGACGTGCATATTGACGCGCCGGATTGCCGCCACTACGGAACGCCACCACAGAGCATGATCCCGAAAAGTGGGAACCGCTTTTCGGAACGATCATGCTCAACCGAAACATCGGGGTGGAACTGCTTCTTGGCCGTTGGAGACCAGAATTCCGCCCGGAATGTCGGCTTTCGACAACTCTGACAAGGCGCACACTGCTATAGCGCGCCCGACTATCTCAGGAGAGGTGACAGGAAAATGAAGATCCTTGTGCCCGTGAAGCGGGTTGTGGACGCGAACGTCAAGGTCCGCGTCAAGGCTGACGGACTGGGCGTCGAGCTTGCCAACGTCAAGATGGCGATGAACCCGTTCGACGAGATCGCGGTCGAGGAAGCGATCCGGATCAAGGAAGCCGGCAAGGCCGAGGAGATCATCGTCGTCTCGATCGGCCCGCAGCAGGCGCAGGAGACGCTGCGCACCGCGCTCGCAATGGGCGCCGACCGGGCCATCCTGGTCAAGACCGACGAGCAGACCGAGCCGCTGGGTGTCGCCAAGGTGTTGAAGGGCGTCGTCGAGGCCGAGAAGCCCGGCCTCGTCATCCTTGGCAAGCAGGCGATCGACGACGACAGCAATCAGACCGGCCAGATGCTGGCGGCGCTGCTCGGCTGGGCGCAAGGCACCTTCGCCTCCAGGATCGAGCTCGCCGGCGATCATGCCAAGGTGACGCGTGAGGTCGACGGCGGCCTGCAGACGGTTGAGCTGAAAATGCCGGCGATCGTGACCGCCGACCTTCGCTTGAACCAGCCGCGCTATGCATCGCTGCCCAACATCATGAAAGCCAAGAAGAAGCCGCTCGACGAAAAGAGCCCGGCCGACTACGGCGCCGACGTCAAGCCGCGCCTGAGGGTGATCAAGACCGAGGAGCCCGGCGGCCGCAAGGCGGGCGTCAAGGTCAAGAGCGTCGCCGAGCTGGTCGAGAAGCTCAAGAACGAAGCCGGCGTGCTCTAAGCGGTCAGGAAAGGAACAGGAAAATGGCAATTCTCCTCATCGCCGAACACGACAACGCAAGCCTTTCCGACCAGACCGCCAAGGCGCTCGCGGCGGCCCTGCAGATCGGCTCGGATGTCGATGTGCTGGTCGCCGGTAAAGGCGCCAAGGCGGCAAGCGACGCGGCCGCCAAGCTGAAGGGTGTTCGCAAAGTCCTGCTGGCCGAGGCCGACGAGCTCTCCGAGCGCCTGGCGGAGCCGCTGGCTGCGCTCGTCGTCTCGCTCGCCGGCTCCTATGACGCGATCGTCGCCCCCGCCACCTCAGCGGGCAAGAACGTCGCGCCGCGCGTGGCGGCCCTGCTCGACGTCGCGCAGGTCTCGGAGATCATCGAGGTGGTCTCGCCCGACACCTTCAAGCGGCCGATCTATGCCGGCAACGCCATCCAGACCGTGCAGTCGACCGACGCCAAGAAGGTGATCACGGTGCGCACCGCCTCCTTCCAAGGAGCGCCCGAGGGCGGCTCGGCTTCGGTCGAGACGGTGAACGCCGCCGCCAATCCCGGCCTCTCCTCCTTCGTCGAGAACAAGCTCTCCGAAAACGACCGTCCCGAGTTGACCTCGGCC
>NZ_RZSR01000816.1:0-2755 GCF_004023265.1 Mesorhizobium sp. M1A.F.Ca.IN.020.06.1.1 | reverse complement strand
GGAGCGCCCGTGGACGGCGAGTCCGCCGCCTATGCTGCCGCCAGAGCGATGGTAGAGGTGGCGGCGCTGGCGGCCGTTTCCGACGGAAAGGTCGAGCCCAGCGAATTCGAGTCGATCAAGGCGGACATCCGTTCGTTCCCCGGCGTGGGCGGCGTCGAGCGCGGAAGGCTCATGGCGTACGCCAGCACGCTTCTCAGGGACCCGGCAGCGCAGCAATCCGCCATCAAGAAATTGGGCAGCATCGGTGCGGATGTCCGTGCCCGCGCCGTCCGGGCGGCCACATCGGCCATTTTGGCCGATGGCTACGCGGCTCCTGACGAGGTCAAGTTCCTCGAGCGGTTGTACAAGGCGCTCAGCTACCCGGTGGAGGATCTATACTCCGCCCTCCATCGCGGGTCGGTTGCGCTGGACGAGCCCGTCGCCGTCGCTCCAGAGACGCGGACAACCGGCGTTCCGATCCCCGCGCAGCCCCCTGCATCCTCCTCGGGCGGTATCAGGATAGATCATGGTCGCCTGGAGCGGATCAAATCGGAGACCTCGGCCGTGTCCGAGCTTCTCGCGGGCATTTTCATCGAAGAGGAGCCGCCGGCCCCTCCATCTCAAGCCAGGGAACCTGTGGCTGCGGAAGGGACGTTCGCCGGCCTTGATGGCGCTCATGCCAAGCTGCTGAGCCTTCTGGCCGAGAGCAGCGAACTGGATCGGCAGGCTTTCGAAGACGAGGCACGGAAGCTTCGGCTGTTGCCCGATGGAGCGATCGAAACGATAAACGAATGGGGCTTCGACAGGTTTGACGAACCTATAATCGATGGCGACGAACGCGTTTCAGTCGTCGAGCATTTCAGGGACAAGCTGCGGCAATCGAGGGTGGAAGCATGACGACTGTGACGACTATCAAGACGCGCGATCGCGACGCCATTTTGCAGGCGCTCGCCGCCGGTGTCGTGCCCAAGACGGGACTTCGTCATGTGCAGGTCGGCCGTGCCGCCGAGGTGGGAGCGTTGGTCCGCGATATCGACCGCATCTGCGATGGCGGAGCCGCGATCCGTTTCGTGATCGGAGAATATGGGGCAGGCAAGACGTTCTTCCTCAACCTCGTGCGCCTGGTCGCACTCGAGCGCAAATGCGTCACGATCCATGCCGACCTCGCGCCGGACCGTAGGATTCATGCGACGGCAGGCCAGGCGAGGGGGCTCTATGCCGAAGCCGTCCGGAACATGGCGACGCGGACCCGGCCCGATGGCGGCGCACTGCCGAGCGTGGTCGAGCGCTTCGTGACGGACTGCATCCAGGAGGCGGGACAAGCGGGCGTGCCGGTCGAGAGCATCATCGACCAGCGTCTCGCGCACTTGCAGGAACACGTCGGCGGCTATGACTACGCGACGGTGCTCAAGGCGTACTGGAAAGGAAGCGAGGAGGGGGACGAGGTTCTCAAGGCCTCGGCCCTCCGGTGGCTGCGCGGGGAATACTCCACGAAGACGGAGGCGCGCCAGGCGCTTGGTGTCCGCAACATCATCGATGACGACAACGTCTATGACTCCCTCAAGCTGATGGCAGCGTTCGTGAAGCTTGGAGGATACGCCGGGCTGTTCGTCGTCTTCGACGAAATGGTGAACCTGTACAAGCTTCAGAGCGCCCAGGCTCGCAACCAGAACTTCGAGCAGGTCCTGCGCATGCTCAACGACGTGCTGCAGGGCAACTTCGGCGGCTTCGGTTTCGCGTTCGGCGGCACGCCGGAGTTCCTCATGGACACCCGCCGCGGCTTGTACAGCTACTCCGCCCTGCAGTCCCGCCTTTCCGAGAATGCGTTTGCGACGAATGGCCTGGTCGATCTTTCCGGTCCGGTGCTGCGCCTCCAAAGCCTCACGCCCGAGGAACTTCTGATCCTTCTTTCAAACATCCGAGCAGTGTTTGCCTCCGGCGACCCGGCCAAGAACCTCGTTCCGGACGAAGCCCTTCCAGCGTTCATGGAGCATTGCAACAAGCACGTCGGCGACGCCTACTTCAGGACGCCGCGGAACACGATAAAGGCGTTCGTGCAGTTTCTGGCAATCCTTGAGCAGAATCCTGGAACCGAATGGGCCAACCTGGTGGGCCGCGTCGATATCGCGCCGGATGCCGAAAGCTCTTCGGCGGACGAGAGCGAGGGCGAAACCGCGGGTGGGGACGCGGATCTTGCCACCGTCAGGCTCTGAGGCGCCCTCCGGATTCGACAGGCTCCATGAAACGATCCGGCGCTGGATCTGGGAGCGGAAGTGGGAGGAACTCCGCGATGTCCAGGACAAGGCGATCGCGGCGATCCTGGGCGGCCGGAATGATGTCCTGATCGCGGCCGCCACTGCGGCCGGGAAAACGGAAGCCGCCTTCCTGCCAATCCTGACGAAAGTGGCGGCCCGGACGGAGCCGGGCGTGTCGGTCCTCTACGTGAGTCCGCTTAAGGCCCTGATCAACGACCAGTTCCGGCGCCTCGACGACCTCTGCGAGCGGATGGAGATCGACGTCGTCCGATGGCATGGGGATGCGCCTCAAGCCGCCAAGCAACGGACAAGGCGCGATCCGCGCGGCGTCGTCCTGATAACTCCGGAATCCATCGAGGCGATGCTCCTGCGTCGTCCGGGCGATGCGAGGAGGATGCTGGGTGCGTTGGACTTCATAGTTATCGACGAACTGCATGCCTTCCTAAGCGGCCCACGCGGCCTCCATTTGGCGACCTTGCTGCGGAGGCTGGATGCGCTGTCAGCGGAGCCAGCAAGGCGGA
>NZ_RZSR01000815.1:0-2757 GCF_004023265.1 Mesorhizobium sp. M1A.F.Ca.IN.020.06.1.1 | reverse complement strand
GATGCTGGTCGCGCCGCATGGCGACATGCGCCAGGCGGTCGCGCTGCCGATGACCTATTCGGACCAGAACGCATCCCCGTCGTCCGATCCGGGGACGCGGATCCTGTCGACCTTCGGCGGGGCGACGATGCTGTTCGACGGCGGCGGCGACCGCGCGGAACTGTCGGCATCCCGCGTCGACCTCGGCGCGGCCGAGGGCAAGAAGGTCGCTCGCATAGGCGATAAGGTTCACGTCAGTTCGGGATCTTCGACCGGCCTTTGGCCGATCGTCGAGGGCTCCTCGAAAGTATTCGCCGCCGACTAGGAGGCCTCCATGAAACTCGTTGTCACCAAGCGCGCCCCGCACCTTGGCGTGGCCGGCACCGCCGTCGAAATGACGCCGTCGCAGGCGGCCTATGAGCGGCTGCGCGGCCATGTCGTCGAGCCGGCGCAGCCGAAGGCTGATGGATCGGCCGACGCTCCGGCGAAGGGCAGACGCGGGAAGCGCAAGTGACGCAATTCGGCATGGACCGCTCGACCGGGCTGCGGCAGAGCGGCTGGGACAACGTCATCCAGGCGATCGAGATCCTGCTGACGACACGCTATTTCGAGCGCGTCTTGCGTGAATATGTCGGCAGTCCGGTCCCGGCGCTGCTCGGCGAGCTCGCCAACGTCCAGACCGTCATCCGCTTCCAGTGGTCGGTCGCGGCCGTGATCCTGCTTTTCGAGCCGCGCCTCACGCCGACGCGCATCTCGCCGCTGACACTCGACCGCGCCGGCGCTTCCGCCTGGGTCATCGAAGGCATCTACCGGCCGCGCGCCCATCTCGGCGACTTCACGCCGGCCGGCACCGTCTCGCTGCGCCTCGGTCAGGCCGGCGGCCAACTGATCGTAACTTCTTCATAGCCTCACGCCGCGCACGGCTTCGCCGCCTGCGGCTCCGGTGGGGCGCGGCATCAGCCGCGACGGCCCGTCGGCCTTGCGGGCTTCGCCCGGAAACAGGAACCGCCATGCTCGATCTGTCCACGCTCGAGGGCCTGCCGGCACCGCAGGCGATCACCGTCACGTCGGAGGCCGACGCTCTCGCCGCCATCAAGGCCGTCTTCGTCGACCTGGCGACCAGCTACGGGCTCGACGTCTCCGGCATCATCGACCTCGAGGGCGAGCCGGGCAACATCCAGCTGCAGGTCGGCGCCTTCCGCGAGGTGCTCTACAGGGCGGCGATCAACGACGCGGTCAAAGCCAACCTGCTGGCCTTCGCGGCCGGCGCCGATCTCGATCACCTGGCTGCGTTCTATGACGTCATCCGCCTGACCGGCGAAACTGATGCCAGGCTGCGCGCCCGCACTGTGGTCGCCATTTCCGGCCGCTCAACAGCCGGCTCCGAAGACTGGTACAAAAGCGCCGCGTTCCGGGCGAGCATCCGCGTCAAGGAGGTCGCCGTCTATCGCGTCGGTACCGGCCCGGACATTCGCATTGCCGTGCTTGCGACCGACAATTTCGGCGAGCCGGACGCCGCTCTGCTCGCCGCGGTCGACGCCGACGTGCAGAAGAACAGCGTGCGGGTGATTTCCGACCGCATCACCGTTGTGTCCGCCACAAGCGCGACGGTGAACGTCGCCGCCGATATCTGGCTTCTGCCGACGACGCCGATGACCGTCTTCGAAAGCCTCGAGGCTCTGTTGCGCCAGTCGTTGGCCGACGAGGGCGGGCTCGGCTTCAACCTGACGCGCTCCTGGCTGGTTTCCAAGCTGCAGGCGCCGGGCGTCCAGAAAGTGTCGCTGACCGCTCCGGTGACCGACACGACCGTGGATGACGGCGCCGCGGTGAAGCTTGGCACGGTGACGCTCACCTTCAAGGGCCGCGACCGGTGAGCCAACGGCAGAACCTGCTGCCGCAGAACGCGACGGCCTTCGAGCGCGCGCTCGCGGAATCGCTCGATCGGCTGCCGGAGCTTGAGCCCGGTTTCGACGAGCTGCGCGGCTTCAAATTCGCGCCGGTGCAGCCCTCGATCCTGCCCTGGCTCGTCGTCGAATACGGGCTTGGCGCGATCTCGCAATGCCTGCCCGACCTCGCCTCGGTCATCGAATACGGCCTGCGGTGGCAGCGGGTGAAAGGCACGCCGCAAGGTGTGGCCGAAAGCCTGACATGGGTCGGCTACGCCTTCTCGACCTTCTACGAGGCGCCGGTGCGCCGCACCCGCTGGCACTTCTATGAACTTGAGCTCGACCGTTTCCGCGACGACGAGGATGATCTCGGCACGATCGAGGCCGTGGTGCGCCTGTCGGACCCGGTCCGCTCCGAGTTCTACCGCGCCTGGAACGGCTACAATGTGCGCGAGCACGACTGGGCCTACACCAGGTGGGGCGACGGCATCTGGGGCGACAACTCCGGCGTCTTCCTCCACGCCGGCGGCGTCAAATGGTCCTTCAGCCGCACCTTCGATGCCGGCCAGCACGATCTGACGGAAGCCGAGCTGACCGCGCTTGGCGCCTGGATCGAGCCGGTCGAGGGCGGGTCGATCGGCTGGGGGCCGTTCCCCTGGAACACGCCCGGCCTGAAATGGGTCTCGGACGCCGCTCTGTCGCGGGCGCAGATCATCGCCACCGCGCTGCTCGCCAAGTCGTGCTGGATCGGCGTCTATCGTGAGGACGGCTCGCCGATCGGCTTCCGCAAGGCGCGGGTCTACCGGCCGGTCAACGCTTCCTTCGGCGGGTACTACCAGGCCGCCGGGCAAAGCTGGGTCGTGGCAAGCGGCGCCGGTCCGAACCTTTATGT
>NZ_RZSR01000814.1:0-2758 GCF_004023265.1 Mesorhizobium sp. M1A.F.Ca.IN.020.06.1.1 | reverse complement strand
GCTGATGGAAAGGCCGAGGCCAGTGCCGCCATATTTGCGGCTGGTCGTGCCGTCGGCCTGCTGAAAGGCCTCGAAGATAAGCTTTTGCTTGTCTTCCGGAATGCCGATCCCGGTATCGGTAACGGCGATCGCCAGCGCCCGGGGGCCCGCACCGTTCTTGCGGCCGGTTCTCTCGGCATGGATGTTCAGGATCACCTCGCCGTTGGAAGTGAATTTGAAGGCATTGGACAGCAGATTGAGCACGATCTGCTGCAGCCGCTTTTCGTCCGTGCGGATCGTCTCAGGCAGGGCTTGCTCGATCTTGATGGTGAAGCCGAGCCCCTTGTCAGCCGCAAGCTGTCTGAAAGTCCGCTCCATATGCTGGCGCAGGTGTGCGAGCGGCATGTCGTTGATTTCGATCGACACCGTGCCGGACTCGATCTTGGAAAGATCCAGTATGTCGTTGATGAGGCTGAGCAGGTCGGTACCTGCCGAGTTGATCGTACGCGCGAAATCGATCTGCTTGTCGTTCAGATTCCCCTGCTGGTTTGTCGCAAGCAGATTGGACAGGATCAAAAGCGAATTTAGCGGCGTCCTCAGCTCGTGACTCATGTTCGCCAGGAATTCGGATTTGTATTTGGAGGTCAGCGCCAGCTGCTCGGCCTTCTCCTCCAGAGCCCGCCTGGCCATCTCGATCTCGAGATTCTTGTTTTCCACCTGCTTCTTTTCATTCTCGAGCAGTTGCGCCTTTTCCTGCAGCTCCTCATTGGTGGCGTGAAGCTCTTCCTGCTTCTTGGTGAGCTCGGTCTGACGCGACTGCAGTTCCGGACGTCAGAAGCTGCGATTGCTTGAGAAGCCCTTCCGTGCGCATGGTCGCGGCGATCGTGTTGAGCACGATACCGACCGATTCCATGAGCTGCTCCAGGAAAAGGCGGTGCGTATCGCTGAACCGGCTGAACGAAGCCAGTTCGATAACCGCCTTGACCTCGTCCTCGAACAATGCCGGCAGGACGATGGCGCTCGCCGGCGGGGCCTCGCCCAGGCCGGAGGTGATGCGCAGGAAGCTCGATGGGACGTCATCGAGCATGATTGCCCGTTTGTCGGCGGCGCACTGCCCGATCAGGCCTTCGCGGAAGTCGACCCGTTGGCGGACGGTGGCCTTGCCTTCGGCGGCGTAGGACGCGGCCAGTTCCAGATAGGATTCTTCCTCGTCGCGATTGGTGACGTAGAACAGGCCATATTGCGCGTTCACCAGCGGCGCGAGCTCGGAAATGATCATCCGCGAAACCGTGGCAAGGTCCCGCTCGCCCTGCAGCATGCGCGAGAAACGGGCGAGATTGGTCTTCAGCCAATCCTGCTCGGCATTCTTCAAGGTCTGGTCCTTGAGGTTGCGGATCATCTCGTTGATGTTGTCCTTCAGCGCCGCGACCTCGCCGGAGGCCTGCACGCTGATCGAGCGGGTGAGGTCGCCCTTGGTCACCGCGGTCGACACTTCGGCGATGGCCCGGACCTGGGTCGTCAGGTTCGCCGCCAGCTGATTGACGTTGTCGGTCAGGTCGCGCCACAGGCCGGCGGCGCCCGGCACCCTGGCCTGGCCGCCGAGCTTGCCCTCGATGCCGACCTCGCGAGCCACGTTGGTCACCTGATCCGCGAAGGTCGCCAGCGTCTCGATCATGCCGTTGATCGTGTCCGCCAGAGAAGCGATCTCGCCCTTGGCATCGACCGCAAGCTTGCGCTTCAGATTGCCCTGGGCAACCGCGGTGACGACGTCGGCAATGCCGCGCACCTGGTTGGTCAGATTGGTCGCCATCAGATTGACGTTGTCGGTCAAGTCCTTCCAGGTACCGGCCACACCCTCCACCCGAGCCTGACCGCCGAGCTTGCCTTCGGTGCCGACTTCGCGCGCCACGCGCGTCACCTCGCCGGCGAACGAGTTGAGCTGGTCGACCATGGTGTTGATGGTCGACTTCAGCTCCAGGATCTCGCCTTTCACATCGACGGTGATCTTCTTGGACAGGTCGCCTCGCGCCACCGCTGTGGTAACTTCTGCGATGTTGCGAACCTGACCGGTGAGGTTCTCGGCCATCGAGTTGACGTTGTCGGTCAGGTCCTTCCAGGTGCCGGCGACGCCGCGCACCTGTGCCTGACCGCCGAGCTTGCCTTCGGTGCCGACCTCGCGCGCCACGCGCGTCACTTCCGAGGCAAAGGAGTTCAATTGGTCCACCATCGTGTTGATGGTGTCCTTGAGCTCCAGGATTTCACCGCGCACATCGACCGTGATCTTTTTCGACAGATCACCGAGTGCGACGGCGGTCGTCACCTCCGCAATGTTGCGCACTTGGCCCGTGAGATTGGCGGCCATGGCGTTGACGTTGTCGGTGAGGTCCTTCCAGGTGCCGGCAACACCGCGCACCTGCGCCTGTCCGCCGAGCTTGCCGTCGGAACCCACTTCGCGGGCGACGCGCGTCACCTCCGAGGCGAAGGAGTTCAACTGATCCACCATCGTATTGATGACGTCCTTGATCTGCAGGATTTCGCCCAAGGCGTCGACGGTGATCTTCTGGGTCAGGTCGCCGGTGGCGATTGCGGTCGCGACCTTGGAGACGTCGCGCAACTGCACGGTCAAATTGCCGGCCATCGCGTTGACATTGTCGGTCAGATCCTTCCAGGTGCCGCCGACGCCCTCGACATGCGCCTGACCTCCCAGTTTGCCTTCCGAGCCCACTTCGCGCGCCACGCGGGTGACCTCCGACGCGAATGAATTGAGCTGGTCCACCAT
>NZ_RZSR01000813.1:0-2765 GCF_004023265.1 Mesorhizobium sp. M1A.F.Ca.IN.020.06.1.1 | reverse complement strand
CCTATGAGGTGCGCGCCGACGGCGAGCTCTTGACTTGCGAGCCGGCGACGGTGCTGCCGATGGCGCAGCGGTATTTTCTGTTTTAGCTACCGGATTTCATTCCTGCGGCTCTTCGACCTCATCGCCTGATCGTCATTGGGCTGATGGCTTGGATGGTCTAGGCTCCGGGAAAAGGCAGGATTCGAACCATGTACAAGGCCGTCGGATCACGAGGTTCCCGGGTCAGCCGCGTGCTCTGGATGCTCGAGGAGCTCGGGCAATCCTATGAGTTCGTAGAGGTGAAGCTGCGCTCGCCCGAGACCTATGCGCTGAACCCTTCCGGCAAGGTGCCGATCCTGATCGACGGCGAGCTGACGATCACTGATTCGGCGGCGATCTGCGTCTATTTAGCGGACAAGCATGCCGATAAGGGAATGGGCGCCGATCCCGGGCTCGCCGGCCGCGCCGAGATGGATTCCTGGATGCATTTTGCTCAGAGCGAGTTCGAGGCGCCGCTGTGGAACAAGCTGCGCCATCGCTTCATCCTGCCCAGGGAGCTGCGCGTCGATGTCGGCCCTGCCGCCGCCCATGATTTCGCTTCGGAAGTGAAGGCGCTGGACCGCCGGCTCGGCGACAAGCCTTTTGCGCTCGGCGACCGCTTTTCCGCCGTCGACGTTCTGCTCGGCGATATGGGTGGTTGGGCGCGCGCCGGCCGGTTCTCGGTCGACTCAGATCGCGTCAACGCCTCTTTCGATCGCGTGCTGTCGCGACCCGCCCGCGCGCGGGCGCAAGCCAATGGCGGAGCCATGAAATGAAGCTCAACATCAACACCGATTTCACCAAATTTCCGCGCGCCGTCTCGGTGCTCCCGGCCGGCGAGGGCGGAGCGGCGACACCTTTCGACAAGGCCATCTTGCCGCATGACGAGCGGCATTTGCGCCGCCGCGCCATCGAAACCGCCGGCGGCGACAGGGTGTTGGTCGATCTGCCCGAGCCGGTGGCGCTCGGCAATGGCGACCGGCTGGTGCTGGAGGACGGCCGCCAGCTCGAGATCGTCGCCGCGCCGGAGGAAGTCTACGACATCCGCGCCCGCGACAGCGTGCATCTCACCGAGCTTGCCTGGCATATTGGCAACCGCCACCTCGCGGCGGCAATCGAGGCGGACCGTATCCTCATCCTGCGCGACCATGTCATCAAGGCGATGCTGGAAGGGCTCGGCGCCGCGGTCAGCGAGGTGCTGGAACCGTTCAGTCCCGTGCGCGGCGCCTATTCCGGACATGGCCACGACCATGGCCATGCGCATGATCATCACGGCCACGACCATCACGATCATGATCACGCGCATGGCCATCATGACCACGACCACGATCACCACCATCACCATGACTGACCAGCCGTCCGGTACCGCACTGCTGCGGCTGATGGCCTGGCTGTCGCCGTCCTTTCCGGTCGGCGGCTTCTCCTACAGTCATGGCCTCGAAAGGGCCGTGCATGACGGACTTGTCGCCGATCGCGGGGATCTCGCCGAGTGGCTGGAGACGCTGGTCGAGATGGGCTCGGGCTGGAACGATGCGGTGCTCTTTGCCGAAAGCTGGCGGCGCGCGCATGACGGCGGCGATATCGCGGAAGTCGCCGCGCTTGCCGAGGCGCTTGCCGGATCGCAGCAGCGTCACATGGAAACCATGCTCCAAGGCGCCGCCTTCCAAAAAGCCGCCTCTGCCTGGCCTTGTCATGCGCTCGAGCGCCTGCCTGCGGATTGCCCCTATTGCGTCGCTGTCGGCGCGATCGCTGGCAGCGATGGCATCGGCTTGGCGGACGCGCTGTCGGCCTTCCTGCAGGCCTTCTTCTCCAACCTCGTGCAGGCCGCTATCCGGCTCGGCGTTGTAGGACAGGTCGATGCCACCGCTTTGTTAGCCGGCTTCGAACCGTTGGCGCTCGCGACAGCTGCTCGCGCCGCGAACTCCACGCTCGATGACCTCGGCGGCTCGGCCTTGATATCCGACATTGCGGCGATGAAGCACGAAACCCAATATTCGCGTCTGTTCCGCTCATGATCATACTTGCCTTTGTCCTCTCCCTCATCCTGCTGCTGATCACCACGCTGCATGTCTATTGGGGCATAGGCGGCATCTGGCCGGGAAAGGACGCGAAATCCTGCGCCCGCGCCGTCGTCGGCTTTCGCGGCGTCGACGACATGCCCTCGCCCGTCGCGAGCTTTGCCGTCGCCGCGTGCCTGGCGCTTGCGACGCTATGGCCGCTGGCCCTTGAAGGCGTCTTCGCCTCGCCCTTTCCCAGGCAGGGCCTCGCCGCCACGGCGCTGCTCTTTGGGATGGTCTTCTTCGGGCGAGGCATCGCCGGCTTCACCCCCTGGTGGCGCGGGCTGACGCCGGAGCAGCCCTTCGCCCGGCTCGACCGGCGCCTCTACTCGCCGCTCTGCCTGTTGATCGGGCTGGGCTTCGCAATCCTCGCCATCACGGAGTTTCCGGCATGAGCCAACCCAATGGTCCCCTGCGCATCGGCATCGGCGGCCCCGTCGGTTCCGGCAAGACGACGCTCACCGAAAAGCTCTGCAAGGCGCTGCGCGACCGGTTCTCGATCGCCGTCGTCACAAACGACATCTACACCAAGGAAGACGCCATGATGCTGGCGCGCCTGCAGGCGCTGCCGGAGGAGCGCATCGTCGGCGTGGAGACCGGCGGCTGTCCGCACACGGCCATCCGCGAGGACGCCTCGATCAACCTGCGGGCGATCGCCGAGTTGAACCGCAAATTCCCCGACCTCGACAT
>NZ_RZSR01000812.1:0-2766 GCF_004023265.1 Mesorhizobium sp. M1A.F.Ca.IN.020.06.1.1 | reverse complement strand
CGCCTCGAGCACATTCACGCCGCTTGCTCGGCCACAGGTCTCGCTGCCGGTGACGGCCATCCCTTACGCCTTCGACGAATCGGAGAACCTGAAAGGCCCGCTGGTCACATTGGCCCTCTTGCTGATGGTGCTCGACACGCTTGCCGTGTTCTGGATGGGTGGGCTATTTTCGCGCCGGCCGCGCCGCGCCGCGGCGACCGCTGCTGCCCTGCTGATCGTGTTCGGCGGGCTCTTCGGCCACGCCGATTTTGCCCGCGCCGATGATTCGAAGCCGGGCGATTCCCAGGCCATCGAGGACATTTCGAAAACTCGGATCGCCTATGTCATCACCGGCGAGCCGGGCGTCGATTCAATCAGCCGCGCCGGCCTCGAAGGCCTAACCCGCTTCCTGATCGAGAAGACCGCGCTGGAACCCGGTCCGCCGGCGGGCGTCGACATTTCCAAGGACGAACTGACCTTCTATCCGCTGATCTACTGGCCAATCGACGCCACCGCGCCGATGCCCAGCGAAGCCGCGATCGCCCGCATCGACGCCTATATGCAGCAGGGCGGCACGGTTCTCTTCGACACGCGCGACCAGTTCTCCAACGGCATCGGCGCCGGCTCGGCAAGCCCGGCCACCGAGCGGCTGCGCGATATTCTCGGCAATCTGAACGTGCCGCCGCTGGAGCCGGTGCCCTCGGACCATGTGCTGACGAAGTCCTTCTTCATCCTTCCCGAGTTTCCCGGCCGCTTCAACGGCAGTCCGCTCTGGGTCGAAGCCTCGCTCGATGCCAGCAATACCGAGAACCGTCCCGTGCGCACCGGCGACGGCGTCTCCCCGATCATGATCACCGGTAATGATTTCGCCGGCGCCTGGGCGGTCGACGAGAACGGCGATCCGATGCTGCCGACCGTGCCGCCGGATCCGATGCAGCGCGTCTACGCGCTGCGCGCCGGCGTCAACATCATGATGTACATGCTGACCGGCAACTACAAATCCGACCAGGTGCATGTGCCCGTCCTGCTCGAACGGCTGGGACAGTAGTTCATGAACTGGTCGATCTCCTTCGAGCCGCTCGTTTCCTGGCCGCTGTTCTGGGTCGTCATCGTGCCGCTCGCGCTGCTCGCGCTGGCTGGCCTGTGGTTCCGTCAGCGCGGCTCTGTCCTGCGCGTCATCGCCCTGCTGGCGCTGGGCGCGGCACTGCTCAATCCCGTTTTCCTCGATGAGGAACGCGAGGCATTGAAGAGCGTCGTCGCGGTCATCGTCGATCGCAGCCAGAGCCAGGACATCGGCGACCGCACCAAGCAAACCGACGAAGCGCTGACGGGCCTTCAGCAGCGCCTCGGCCGCTTCAAGCAATTCGACGTCCGCGTCGTCGAAGCCGGCAAATCCGAGGCCGCCGATGAGCGCACGGAAACCAGGCTGTTCGGCGCGCTGGAAAGCGCTTTCCGCGATGTGCCGCCCTCGCGCATCGGCGGCGCCATCATGATCACCGATGGCGAGGTGCATGACGCGCCGGCCGGCGCTCCAGAATTCAACGCGCCGCTCCATGCGCTGATCACCGGCAACGAGCACGAGAAGGACCGCCGCATCCGCTTCGAGAACGCGCCGCGGTTTGGCCTCGTCGGCAAGCCGCTCGACATGAGCTATCGGGTCCTTTCCACGGAAGGCCGGGGCGGCCCGGTCGACGTGCGGGTCTCGGTCAATGGCGAGCAGGTCTCTGTCGAGCATGCGACCATCGGTCAGCCGATGAAGCTTGAAGTCACCATTCCCAACGCGGGCCGCAACATCGTCCAGCTTTCGATCGACCACGAGCCGGGCGAGCTGACCGACACCAACAACCGCGCCATCGCGCTGGTCGACGGCATTCGCGATCATCTGCGCGTGCTTCTGGTCTCCGGCGAGCCGCATGCCGGCGAGCGCACCTGGCGCAACCTGTTGAAATCCGACGCTTCGGTCGACCTCGTCCACTTCACTATTCTGCGACCGCCGGAAAAGCAGGACGGCACGCCGATCAACGAGCTGTCGCTGATCGCCTTCCCGACGCGCGAGCTGTTCGTCGAGAAAATCAAGGATTTCGATCTGATCATCTTCGACCGCTATCAGCACCGCGACGTGCTGCCGATCCTGTATTACGACTACATCTCCGAATATGTCGAAAAGGGTGGCGCGCTGCTGATTGCCGCCGGCCCCGAATATGCCGGCGAAAGCTCCATCGCCCGAACGCCGCTGATGTCGGCCCTGCCCGCGATGCCGAGCGGCGAGGTCGTCGATAAGGCCTTCTATCCGCGTCTCACCGATCTCGGCCAGCGCCACCCGGTCACGCGCGGGCTCGACGGCTCCGCCGCCGATCCGCCGCGCTGGAGCCGCTGGTTCCGCACCATCGGCGTCAAGAATCCCGAGGGCGCGGTGGTGATGAAAGGGGCCGACGACCGCCCCCTGCTTGTGCTCGACCGCAAGGGCGAGGGCCGGGTCGGCATGCTGCTTTCCGATCAGGGCTGGCTGTGGGCGCGCGGCTTCGAAGGCGGTGGACCGCATGTCCAGCTCTATCGGCGCATCGCCCATTGGCTGATGAAGGAACCCGAACTTGAAGAAGAACGGCTGACCGCCGACGGCCGCGGCATGGTGCTGGAAATCCGCCGCCAGACGATGAGCGACGATCCCGGCCCCGCCCAGGTGATCACGCCTTCCGGCAAGACGATGACGGTCAAGCTGGAAAAAGCCGAACCAGGGATTTTCACGGGCAGCCTGCAGACCAGCGAGATCGGCCTCTATCAGGTCGG
>NZ_RZSR01000080.1:0-10763 GCF_004023265.1 Mesorhizobium sp. M1A.F.Ca.IN.020.06.1.1 | reverse complement strand
CCGCAGCGCCTGCTAAGGAAGCGGCACCCAAGGTTGAGGCCAACCCCGCGGCGAAGAAGCCGGCCGTGAAAAAGGCCGCCGATGCCAAGAAGACGGCAGGAGCCGCCAAGTGAGCGTCTCGGACAAGGAGAGGGAAGAGATCGAAAAATCCTCGGCGCCGCTGATCGAGCACCTTGTCGAGCTGCGCCGGCGGCTGATCTGGTCGCTGGGCGGCTTCTTCATCGCCTTCCTCGCCTGCTTCTTCTTCGCCAAGCGCCTGTTCAACCTTCTGGTCGTCCCGTTCAAATGGGCGACGCAATGGGCTGGGCTCGACCCGCACAAGGTCGAGCTGATCTACACGGCGCCGCAGGAGTTCTTCTTCACCCAGGTGAAGCTCGCCATGTTCGGCGGCATGGTCATCGCTTTCCCGCTGATCGCCACGCAGATCTATAAATTCATCGCGCCGGGTCTTTACAAGAACGAACGCAGCGCCTTCCTGCCGTTCCTGATTGCGTCGCCCATCCTGTTCCTGATGGGCGCCTCGCTGGTCTATTTCTTCTTCACCCCGATGGTGATGTGGTTCTTCCTCGCCATGCAGCAGGTCGGCACCAACGACCAGGTGCAGATCTCCTTGCTGCCGAAGGTGTCGGAATATCTCAGCCTGATCATGACGCTGATCTTCTCCTTCGGCCTGGTGTTCCAGCTGCCGGTGGTGACTAGCCTGCTGACGCGCGTCGGCCTTCTGTCGTCGCAGGCGCTGGCCGAGAAGCGCAAATGGGCGATCGTCATTGCCTTCGTCGTCGCCGCGGTGTTGACCCCGCCCGATCCGATGAGCCAGATCGGCCTCGCTCTTCCGACCATCGTGCTCTACGAGGTCGCGATCTTCACTTCGCGCCTGATCGAGCGCAGCCGGGAGCGCGACCGTCTGGCGCGCGACAGGCAGGAAGAGGCAGGCAGCGCTGTCGCCGGAAAGACGCCGGACGCGCCGTCAACCTAGCGCTAAAACCTGGTCCCAGGCCTGAAAAACACGGCTGCCGGCTGCTGCTGTCTTGCATCGATCAGGGATGCGGTTTACGCCCTCGAACCTTACTCGAGGACGGAAAGCCATGCTTGACATCAAATGGATTCGCGACAACCCGAAGGCCCTTGTCGAAGCGCTGGTGAAGCGCTCGTGGTCTGCTGAGGACGCCCAGTCCGCCGTCGAAGATCTGATCGCCAGGGACGAGGAGCGGCGCACCCATCTCAGCGAATTGCAGGTCAAGCAGGAGCGCCGCAATGCCGCTTCGAAGGAGATCGGCAATGCCATGCGCTCGGGCGAGGCCGCGCTTGCTGAAAAGCTCAAGGCCGAGGTCGGCGAGATCAAGGCGTTCATCCAGAACGGCGAGGCGCGCGAGCGCGAGCTCGACCAGGCGCTGAACGACTCGCTTGCGGTCCTGCCCAACGTGCCGCTCGACGACGTGCCGGTCGGCAAGGACGAGCACGACAATGTCGTCAAGCGCGTCGTCGGCGATGTGCCGACCCGCCCGAACTGGGTGAAGGAGCATTTCGAGATCGGCGAAGCGCTCGGCATGATGGATTTCGAGCGTGCGGCGAAGCTGTCCGGCTCGCGCTTCACGGTGCTGAAGAGCCATCTGGCGCGCATGGAGCGCGCGCTCGGCCAGTTCATGATCGACCTGCACACGACAGAGCACGGCTATGAGGAGATCCAGCCGCCGCTGATGGTGCGCGACGAGGTTCTCTTCGGCACCAACCAGCTGCCGAAATTCGAACTGGACCTGTTCTTCACGCCGCATGGCGACGGACGGCTGGGCCTGATCCCAACCGCGGAAGTGCCGCTCACCAACCTGGTGCGCGAGGAGATCACGCCGCATGAGAAGCTGCCGCTGCGCTACACGGCGCTGACGCCGTGCTTCCGCTCGGAAGCGGGCTCGGCCGGCCGCGACACGCGCGGCATGCTGCGCCAGCACCAGTTCTACAAGGTCGAGCTGGTGTCGATCACCGACCAGGAAAGCTCGCTCGCCGAGCATGAGCGCATGACGCAATGCGCCGAGGAGGTGCTGAAGCGGCTCGGCCTGCCGTTCCGCACGGTGACGCTCTGCACCGGCGACATGGGCTTTGGCGCACGCAAGACCTACGACATCGAGGTCTGGCTGCCGGGCCAGAACGCCTATCGCGAAATCTCGTCCTGCTCGGTCTGCGGCGACTTCCAGGCGAGGCGTATGGATGCCCGCTACAAGGACAAGGACAGCAAGGGCAACCGCTTCGTGCACACGTTGAACGGCTCCGGCACCGCGGTCGGCCGCGCTCTCATCGCCGTCATCGAAAACTACCAGAATGAGGACGGCAGCGTAACCATTCCTGAAGTGCTGCGGCCTTACATGGGTGGTCTTGCCAAGATCGAATCGAAATGAGTTCATGCGCATCCTGCTGACCAATGACGACGGCATCCACGCCGAAGGCCTTGCGTCGCTCGAGCGCATCGCCCGAACGCTCTCGGATGACGTCTGGGTGGTGGCGCCCGAGCAGGACCAGTCCGGCTACGCGCATTCGCTTTCGATCTCGGAACCGCTCAGGCTGAGGAAGGTCGGCGAGAAGCATTTCGCAGTGCGCGGCACCCCCACCGACTGCGTCATCATGGGCACGAAGAAGATCCTCCCCGGGCCGCCTGACCTCATCCTTTCGGGGGTCAACTCCGGCGCCAACATCGCCGACGACGTTACTTATTCGGGCACGGTGGCCGGCGCAATGGAGGGGGCGCTGCTCGGTATCCGTTCGATCGCGGTCAGCCAGGCCTATTCCTATCTCGGCGAGGACCGCGTCGTCCCTTACGAGACGACCGAAGCGCTGGCGCCGGCGCTGCTCGAAAGGCTGATCGCAACGCCGCTGCCGGAAGGCGTGCTGCTCAACGTCAATTTCCCGAACTGCGCACCCGACGAAATCGAGGGCACGGTCGTCACCGCGCAGGGCAAGCTCGTGCACAGCCTTTGGGTCGACGAGCGCCGCGACGGTCGCGGTCTGCCTTATTACTGGCTGCGCTTCGGCCGGGAGCCGGTCGAAGGCAAAAAGGGCACCGATCTTTACGCGCTGCGCAACCGGCTGGTGTCGGTGACGCCGCTGCAGCTCGACCTCACCGCCCATGAACTCCGCGACCAGCTGACCAAGGCGCTGTCATGACCATGGCTATCGACGACCGTGAAGGTTTCGCCGCTTTCCTGCTGCGGCTGCGCGGCAGGGGCACGGCGCCGAAGGCACTGGTCGCTGCTTTCGAGGCGACTCCGCGGCGCGGCTTCCTATCCGCGCAGTTCCATTCGATGGCCTGGTCGGAAGGCATGCTGCCGATCGAATGCGGCGAGGCGATCGAGGGCGCGGACCTGCAGGCGGCGGTGGTTGCGGCTTTGGCCATCGAGCCGGGCAACCGCGTGCTCGAGATCGGCACCGGGTCCGGCTATACGGCAGCCGTGATGTCCAGGCTTGCCGCGCGAGTCGTCAGCGTCGACCGCTACAAGACCTTGACCGAGCAGGCAAAGCAGCGTTTCGAGGCGCTCGGCATCAGCAATGTCATCGTACGCCAGGCCGACGGCTCCAACGGCCTGCCCAACGAAGGGCCGTTCGACCGCATCATCGCCTGGGCGGCCTTCGACAGTCTTCCGCGCTTCCTGCTCGATCAATTGTCGAGCGGTGGCGTCGTCATCGCGCCGATCGGCCCGGAGGAGGGCGAGCAGGTGCTGGCCAAGCTCACCAAGGTCGGCAGCCGTTTCGAGCGCGAGGACATCGGCCTGGTCAGGCTGCAGCCGGTCCTGCGCAGCGTCGCCGCGGTGATCTAGCGCGCCAGCCCTGCGATCGACGGCTAACCGCGTCGAACGCGGCTGCGACCATCACTCCAGTCAGCCACCCCAGCGGTAGTTCAGGTGCAAACCAACGAGATCGACATCCTGATCGATGCGCTCGGTGCTGAAGGGGCCCCCGCGCGCGCCAACGACCGTGAAGGCGGTGGTCTTGTCGGGCATGAACAGGTGAGTATTCGATCGCGAGTGACCAATTCGGGGCAAAGCCATATTCAAGACCGGCACCCAAGGCACCGCCCCAGCGGGTCTGATCGTCTGTCTCGCCGGCGGTCGTGTCGGGGGAAAAGAGAACATCGAAACGGTCGTGAGTCACGGCCGCGCCTCCCTTGACGTAGAAGAGGGCGTTGTCGACGCTGTACCCGACTTGGGCGGTCAGCAAGCCAAACCAAGCGAAGGCGTGGTCGTGTGAGGGTGGTGCCGCTGCTCGCCCGGTCTCATTTCGTGCGATTCGCCGGTTCCCGAGACGTCCGTCTCGTCTCGGCCGGCACGATCTGTCCGGACTTGGTCGCGCCTGTCGAAAAATGCTTTAAGAAAATTTTCGGCGGATTCTAATGGGTTAACCGGCCAGTAACATTAACGCGCTTTAATCATGACCAGTTTGTACCGGGTCTGTGCGGGTTAGTGCGATGCAATTCAATGGTTTGAAGGCAAACGGACGCAATCTGGCGCGCGGCTGCGCCGTCCTCATGATCGCCGGTGCCGCGGCAGGCTGCAGCTCCCAGGCGATGCGCTTCAATGGTGTCGACGACGTGTTCACATCGTCCACCAACAATCAGCGCGCCATCATCAACAAGCAGAATGTCGACCAGCCCTATCCGGGCGATACGGTCGCGCCGGCGCCTGTCGACGGCAGTCACACCCAGTCCGTGAGCCGCTCCAGTCTCGAGCCGGTGACGTCCCAGCAATTGCCGCCGCCCTCGGCGCCGGCCGCCGCCAAGCCGATGCGCACCGCCTCGGCCCCGGCACTCGCGCCGGCCCCCGTCGCGCCGCATCTGGACAGGACGGCCACCAACACCGTCGCCCCGGCCGCGAAGCCGTTCAAGACCGCCGAGCCCGACGCGGTGCGCAACGCAAGCGCGGCGCCGCACGCGACCGAGATCGTGGTGAGGGAAGGCGAGACGATTTCCGGTCTGGCCCGCCAATATCATGTGCCGGCCGATGCGATCATCAAGGTCAACGGGCTCGATGCCAACAAGGGCATCAGAACCGGCCAGAAGATCGTCATTCCGGCCTATGCCTATTCGAGCAAGGGCGGGCCGAAGGTTGCCGACAGCACCAAGCCCGCCAACACACCGAAGCAGCCCGCCGGCGCGCCGGAGAAGGTTGCCGTGCTGCCGCAGCAGCCAAAACTCAAGGACGGCAAATCCGCCGCGCAGGTCGATGCATCGGCGGCGGCCAGCGGTTCGAAGAGCGCCACGCCCGCCCAGATGGCCGAGGCAAAGCCGGCCGGCGCCGGCGGTACCTACACCGTTCAGCAGGGCGATTCCCTGTCTTCGATCGCCCGCAAGACCGGCGTCGGCGTCACGGCGCTCAAGCAGGCCAACGGCATGAAGGACGGCCTCTTGAAGATCGGCCAGACGCTCAAGGTTCCGGCCGGCGGCACCGTTGCCGTCGCTGCGGCGAAGCCTGTCGCGACCAAGCCGACCGTCGATCCGGTGACGACGGCAACCACGCAGCCGCCGGCAAAGACCACACCGTCGGAGACGCTCGCCTCCTACACGCCGCCGAAGAAGGACGCCAAGGTCATCCAGCAGGCCGAGGACGACGATGCAGTGGCGCCGGATGCGACCGGCATCGGCAAGATGCGCTGGCCGGTGCGCGGCCGCGTCATCTCCGGCTTCGGCTCCGGCAAGGACGGCGTCGACATCGCGGTGCCGGAAGGAACGCCGATCAAGGCGGCCGAAAACGGCGTCGTCATCTATGCCGGCGACGGCCTCAAGGAGTTCGGCAACACAGTGCTGGTGCGCCACGAGAACGGCCTGGTCACCGTCTACGGCCATGCCAGCTCGATCGAGGTGCAGCGCGGCCAGAAGGTCAAGCGCGGCCAGGAGATCGCGCTGTCCGGCATGAGCGGCACCACGGACTCGCCGAAGCTGCACTTCGAGGTGCGCAAGAACTCTGCTCCGGTCGATCCGAGCGGCTATCTCGAATAGAACAAGAACAAATTGCGGGCCGCCTGACCTCCAGTCCGGCCCGCCGGCTTCAGCCCGCTCCGCCAGGAGC
This sequence comes from Mesorhizobium sp. M1A.F.Ca.IN.020.06.1.1, assembly GCF_004023265.1. Lineage (NCBI taxonomy): Bacteria > Pseudomonadati > Pseudomonadota > Alphaproteobacteria > Hyphomicrobiales > Phyllobacteriaceae > Mesorhizobium > Mesorhizobium sp. M1A.F.Ca.IN.020.06.1.1. Next base: position 4,716 of record NZ_RZSR01000080.1, on the reverse strand, counting down.
GGGCTTTTTCACTGCAGCCGGTGATGGGCTATCAGTCCTTGAGCGGCTTGCCGAGGCGTCCGGCAAGATCCTGGGTGAACTGCCAGGCGACGCGGCCGGAGCGGCTGCCGCGCGTCGTTGCCCATTCCAAGGCTTCCGCGCGCAACGTCTCGGGATCAATCGCGAGGGCATGGTAACGGACATAGCCGTCGATCATGTCGAGATATTCGTCCTGCGAGCATTTGTGGAAGCCGAGCCACAGGCCGAAGCGGTCGGAGAGCGAGACTTTTTCCTCCACCGCTTCCGACGGGTTGATCGCGGTCGAGCGCTCATTGTCGATCATATCGCGCGGCAACAGATGGCGCCGGTTCGACGTGGCGTAGAAGATGACATTGGCCGGGCGGCCCTCGACGCCGCCTTCGAGCGCTGCCTTGAGCGACTTGTAGGAAGTGTCGTCATGGTCGAAGGAAAGATCGTCGCAAAACAGGATGAAGTGGTAGGGCGCCGCCTTCAAAAGGCTCATCAGCTTGGGCAGGGTGTCGATGTCCTCGCGATGGATCTCGATCAGCTTCAGCGGCCGGTCGAGCTTGTCCGAGGCATTGACCTTGGCGTGCACGGCCTTGACCAGCGACGACTTGCCCATGCCGCGCGCGCCCCAGAGCAGCACATTGTTGGCGGCGAAGCCGGACGCGAAGCGCTCGGTGTTGTCGAGCAGGATGTCGCGGACCCGGTCGACGCCGCGGATCAGGCCGATGTCGACGCGATTGACCTTGTGGACCGGCTCCAGGTAGCCGGGATCGGCCTGCCAGACGAAGCAATCGGCCACGCCGAGTTCGGTCTCGGGAACCGGTGGCGGGGCGAGACGGGAGACCGCGTCGATCAGGCGGTCGAGCTTTTTGTTCAGGGCATCCAGGCTATCGGTCATTTCCGGTCTTTTTAACTTGGCAGTCACGGAACGTGAAACGGATCCGCGGCTGCGCACCAAGAACCAACTGCAAGCTTCTGTTGTAGCACGATCTTTTCGGCCGGCTCCAACCGGCTTCCGGCTGCGACGCTCTAGCACGCGCCAAACGGCTGGAAAAGCAACGGATTCTGCGGGTCGCGCAGTTGCATTGGCAACTTTACCGACTATATTCCGGCCAAAATTTCGCGGGGCCGTCCCGGCGGTATTTCACCATCCAGGAGTTTCTTGATGTTCGTCACACCGGCATACGCCCAAGGCGTCGGCACCTCGCCCGATATGTTCATCAGCATTTTGCCGTTTGTCCTGATTTTCGTGATCATGTATTTTCTGATCATCAGGCCGCAGCGCACGCAGTTGAAGAAGCGCCAGGAAATGCTGGCCGCAGTGCGCCGCGGCGATACGGTGGTGACCGGCGGCGGTTTCGTCGGCAAGGTGACCAAGGTGATCGACGACAATGAACTGGAGATCGACCTTGGCGGCGGGACCAAGGTGACGGCGCTGCGCTCGACGATCTCCGAGGTGCGCGTCAAGGGCGAGCCGGTGGCGAACCAGAACGCCAAGAAGTAATCACCACCTCGATGGCGGAACGCTGCCGCTTGTACGCCTGAACGGATAAGAACTAATGCTTTATTTCTCGCGCCTGAAGATGATCCTGATCTGGCTGGCCGTGGCCGTGACAGTGGTCCTCGCCGCGCCCAACCTGTTTCCGGCAAGCATGCTGGCGCAACTGCCGAGCTGGGTGCCGAAGCGGCAGATGACGCTCGGCCTCGACCTTCAGGGCGGCTCGCACATCCTGCTTGAAATGAATCAGAACGATCTGATCAAGGATAGGATGGAGACGACGCGCGACGAGATCAGGACGCTGCTGCGCGAGGCCAATCCCAAGATCAACTACACCGGCCTTTCCGGTTCCGGCCGCACCGTGCAGGTTCGCATCACGGACCAGGCTCAACTCGACCAGGCCAAGAAGGTCCTGAAACCGCTGACCGATCCGGTGGCGGCGGGACTGTTCAGCGGCGGCTCCATCCAGGAAATGTCGCTGGATGACTCCGAGCCCGGCCTGCTCAAATTCACGGTCACCGACGCCGGCCTGAAATACCGCACCTCAACGGCTCTGTCGCAGTCGATCGAAGTGGTCGAGCGCCGCGTCAACGAGCTCGGCACGACCGAGCCGATCGTGCAGCGGCAGGGCGACGACCGCATCCTTGTCCAGGTGCCGGGCCTGCAGGATCCGCAGCGGCTGAAGGAGATCCTCGGACAGACCGCCAAGCTGACCTTCCAGATGGTCGACCAGTCGATGCCTGTGCAGGATGCGCTGAAGGGCCGTCCGCCCGCAGGCTCTTCCGTCCTCTACTCGCAAGACGATCCGCCGGTCCCCTATCTCATCGAAAACCGCGTCATCGTTTCCGGCGAAAATCTGGTCGACGCGCAGGCGACCTACAATTCGCAGACCAACGAGCCGGTGGTTTCATTCCGTTTCGATTCCAAGGGAGCGACACGGTTCGGCCAGGCGACGGCGCAGAATGTCGGCAAGCTGTTCGCCATCGTCCTCGACAACCAAGTGATTTCGGCGCCGCAGATCCGTGAGCCGATCCTGGGCGGTACCGGGCAGATTTCCGGCAATTTCACCCCGCAGAGCGCCAATGACCTTGCCGTGCTGCTGCGCGCCGGCGCGCTGCCGGCAACGCTGACGGTCATCGAAGAGCGAACGGTCGGTCCAGGCCTCGGCCAGGATTCCATCCATGCCGGCAAGGTGGCGGGCGTGATCGGTTCGATCCTCGTCGTCGCCTTCATGTTCGTCGCATACGGCTTCCTCGGCTTCCTCGCCAACATCGCGCTGGCCGTCCACGTGGCGATGATCGTTGCGCTGCTGTCGCTGCTGGGCGCCACGCTCACTTTGCCCGGCATCGCCGGCATCGTGCTCACCATCGGCATGGCGGTGGACTCCAACGTTCTGATCTATGAACGCATTCGAGAGGAGCGGCGACTTGGCCGCTCGGTGATCCAGTCGATCGACACCGGCTTCGCCAAGGCGCTGGCAACGATCGTCGACTCCAATGTCACGTCGCTGATTGCCACCGTGGTGCTGTTCTGGCTGGGCACAGGACCGGTCAAGGGTTTCGCCATCACCTATGCGATCGGCATTCTGACCACCGTTTTCACCGCCTTCACCTTCACCCGCATGCTGGTGTCGATCTGGCTGCGCCGCGCCCGTCCGAAGGAATTGCCGCGCGCGCCGGTCACCTTCATTCCGCCCGGCACCAGGATCCCGTTCATGGGTATCCGCCGCTGGACGTTCGCTTTGTCCAGCATCTTGTCGATCCTGTCAGTTGTCGGGTTCCTCACCATCGACATCAATTACGGCATCGACTTCAAGGGCGGCTCGATGATCGAGGTGCAGTCCAAGCAGGGCGACGCCGATCTCGGTGACATCCGCAACAGGCTCTCCGAGCTCAACATCGGCGAGATCCAGGTGCAGCAGTTCGGCGCGCCGAACGACGTTCTGATCCGCGTCGGCACGCAGGACGCCGGCGAGAATGCCGAGCAGACCGTCATCGACAAGGTGCGCGGCGAACTGCAGGACCAGTATGACTTCCGCCGCGTGGAGGTGGTCGGACCGACGGTCTCCGGCGAGCTCGCCAAGCAAGGCACGATCGCCATGCTCATCGCGCTGGTCGGCATCCTGCTCTATGTGTGGTTCCGCTTCGAGTGGCAGTTCGCCGTCGGCGCCATCATCGCCACGGTGCACGATGTGGTGATGACCATCGGCTTCTTCGTCATAACCGGACTGGAATTCAACCAGTCGTCGCTCGCGGCGATCCTGACCATCATCGGCTACTCACTCAACGACACCATCGTCGTCTATGACCGCGTCCGCGAAGACTTAAGAAAATACAAAAAGATGCCGTTGCCGCAGCTGTTGAACAACGCCATCAACGAGACGCTGTCCAGAACCACGCTGACCTCGGTGACCACCATCCTTGCGCTGTTGGCACTGGTGCTGTTCGGCGGCGAGGTGATCCGCTCCTTCACGCTGGCGATGCTGTTCGGCGTGGTGTTCGGCACCTATTCGTCGATCTTCATCGCCGCGCCGCTGCTGATCCTCTTCAAGCTCAGGCCGCAGGCCGCAGCCGCCGAAGAGACCAAGCCGGCGAACGGCAAGGCCGTGGCGACCTGAAGCCGTCAGAGCCGGATGATCTCAGGTCGAGTCGAACTGAGATCTGGATCCGCTCTAAATCAAAGAGATAGAGCATAATGTCGTCCGAAAACCGCTCCACCCTTTTCGGCATCATGCTCTAGCCCCATGGCCAAAGGCATCGTCATCCGAGAGGCGCATTTCCCGGGCAGGGCGCCGGTCGAGGCCTATGGCAATGGCGGGTTCCGCTTTGCCGACATGTCGCATCGAGGCTCGCTGCTGTGCCTGCCGTCCGGTATCCATGGCTGGGAGCCGGCCGATCCGCTGGCGCTAAAAGCTTCGGACTTCGACAAGCTGTTCGCCCAGGCCGACAAGGTAGAAATCCTGCTGGTCGGCACCGGCAAGGATCTGCGGCCGCTGCCGGCTGCACTCCGCTCCGCGCTGAAAGAGGCCGGCATTTCGGCCGACCCGATGTCGACGGGCGCGGCCGTGCGCACCTACAACGTGCTGCTGGCCGAGGACCGTGCCGTGGCCGCAGCGCTGATCGCCGTCGATTGATGGCCGGCATGCCCAACATGGTCATGGATGCGGTGCGTGCCGCAGACCATGATCGCTATCTGTCCGCGCTCTACGCGCC
>NZ_RZSR01000811.1:0-2770 GCF_004023265.1 Mesorhizobium sp. M1A.F.Ca.IN.020.06.1.1 | reverse complement strand
GATGCGAGGACGCGGTGGGCAGCGACACGCCGGCTTCAAGCGCCAGCTCCGACGCGGTCAGCGCCGTGCCGCCCATCAGCGCGTTGAGCATGTTGGCGCGGGCCGGGTCGCCGACCAGGCTGGCGATGCGGGCGATATCGGGTCCTTCACGCATAGTTCGATCCTCATCGAAGCATTCCCGTGAGGGAAGCACTATTCTCAGGCGAGCTCAAGGAGCTCGGCAAACGCTGCTGACACCAGAACGTCTAGCACAGCCGGTGAAGCGATGTTTCGACCGTGGTCGAACCGTCGCCGCCAGCAAGCCCACCGACCCAGTAAGCCAATCGACGAGGAGACCGAAATGACCGTCACCTGCTTCATCCGCTACGAGATCGACCCTTTCGGCAAGGCCGCGTTCGAGCAATATGCGCGCGCCTGGGGTCAGGCCATTCCGCGTTGCGGCGCCGAGCTGATCGGCTATTTCGCGCCGCATGAGGGTTCGGCCACCACGGCTTACGCGGCCTACAACATCGAGAACCTCGCGGCCTACGAAGCCTATCGCGCGCGGCTTGCCGCCGACCCGGCCGGCAAGGCAAACTATGAGTTCGCGCGGCGCGAGAAATTCATTCTCAAGGAAGACCGGATCTTCCTGAAACTGGTCTCGGCACCGCATGGCCCGAGGCAGGTCTTTCGCACCGACGTAACGGTCAAAGAAGGGATAGAGGCATGATCGCCGTCATCTTCGAAGTCGAGCCGGCGGAGGGAAAACGTGACGCCTATCTTGGCATCGCCGCCGAGCTCAAGCCCCTGCTCGACGGCATCGATGGCTTCATCTCGGTCGAGCGCTTCCAGAGCCTGACCGATCCGAGGCGCGTGCTCTCGCTGTCCTTCTGGCGCGACGAGGAAGCCGTCAAGGCCTGGCGCAACACCGAGGAGCACCGGCAGGCGCAGAAGGCCGGCCGTGGCGGCATCTTTGCCGGCTATCGTCTGCGCATCGCCCATGTGGTGCGCGATTACGGGCTAAATGAAAGGGCTGAAGCGCCCGAAGACAGCCGCATAGTGAATGGGTGAAACGCGGCTCTCCCTTCTCCCCTTGTGGGAGAAGGTGGATCGGCGCGCAGCGCCGAGACGGTTGAGGGGTGTTCCAGCGGAGTGAGACGTCGGCGTTCCCTGGAACACCCCTCATCCGTCGCCTTCGGCGACACCTTCTCCCGCAAGGGGAGAAGGTGGGTCGGCCCTCACGCATTGCCGATCAGCACACCCGCTCCGAACACCAGCGCGCCGCCCAGCACCACCTGGAAGGCGGCGCGCCAGAACGGCGTCTGCATGTAGCGGTTCTGGATGAAGGCGATCGCCCACAGTTCGAAGAACACGACAATCGCGGCAACGATCGTTGCCGTCCAGAAATAGGGAATGAGATAGGGCAGCGCGTGGCCGAGTCCCCCCAGCGTCGTCATGATGCCGACGGTGAGCCCCCGCTTCACCGGCGAGCCGCGCCCCGAAAGTTTGCCGTCGTCGGAAGCCACCTCGGTGAAGCCCATCGAGATGCCGGCGCCGATCGAGGCGGCGAGGCCGACGAGGAAGGTCTGGAAGGTTGCATGGGTGGCGAAGGCGGCGGCGAAGATCGGCGCCAGGGTCGACACCGACCCGTCCATCAGCCCGGCCAGCCCCGGCTGCACATAGGTGAGGATGAACTGGCGCTGCTCGGTTGTCGCTTCCTCCTCCTTTACCTCGCCCGGGACGTGCTCCTGTTCGAGTTCATGCGCGGAGTTCTCGTGGCCGAGTTCCGCCGCCGCCAATTCGTCGAGCAGCTTCCGGGTCGACGCATCGGTGGTGCGCTTGGCCGCCTCGACATAGAAGCGATAAGCCTGCCGCTCCATGTCCTCGGCCTGACGGCGCACATGCTCGATGCCGAGCGGCCGCACCAGCCAGTCGGGCTTGCGTTCGTAGTAGCCTCGCACATGCTCGCGCCGGATCAGCGGGATGCGCTCGCCGAAGCGCTTGCGGTGAAGCTCGATGAGGGAATCGCGGTGGCCGTCTTCCTCCTCCGCCATGGCCTCGAACACCTTGGCCGATTGTGGAAACTCTTGTGCCAGCCCGTCGGCATAGGCCCGGTAGATGCGTCCGTCGTCCTCCTCCGACGAAATCGCCAGCGCCAGGATTTCCTGCTCCGACAGCGAATCGAAGGAGCGGCGGCCAAAGCCGAAAACACGGGAAAGCATGAGAAAATCACCCTAGTTTAGAACGATTCTAAACTAGGGAATCGTTTGCCGAGGGTCAATCGCGAACGCCGCGGGACAGGCAGAATTCGTCGATCCAGCTTTCCGCTCGCACCCTTCATTATTGCCGAATGTTCACCTATATGGAACGCATTAGCCAAAAACGAAGGAAACACGGGATGACGGACAAGAAGCCCCCGCACGCATTCGATCCAAAGCCGGTTCTCGATCTCATCGCCAGCATCGAGGCCGACCTGCAGCGGCTCAAAGGCCTGGTCGAGCAGCAGGCCGAAAAATTCGACCCCGCCAATCCGCACAACAAGACGCTGGACGGCAAGCTGACCGAGGAAGGCGTCGAATGCTGCTACCGCATGTTCGACGACGGCAAGTCGCGCTACACGGTCGCCCAGCAGATGAAGATCTCTTTTGCTGCCGCCACGCATCGTTTCAACAGCTGGCGCAAGCTCGGCGGCAAGAAGCGGACGCGCGCGCTGCTGGGGTGAGCAGCGGCCGCCCTTCGCTTCGTCATCCTCGGGCTTGACCCGAGGATCATGTCGCGAGCGCTATCACGG
>NZ_RZSR01000810.1:0-2771 GCF_004023265.1 Mesorhizobium sp. M1A.F.Ca.IN.020.06.1.1 | reverse complement strand
TCATAGCGCTTGTATTCGCCAAAATACTTCGTGATCGCCGCCGTCAGCGACGTCTTGCCATGATCGACGTGGCCGATCGTGCCAATGTTCACATGCGGCTTGGTGCGCTCGAATTTACCTTTTGCCACTGTATTTCTCCGTCTTACTCATCCCGCTCGGGGAAATTGATATTCGCTCCAGCCGAACCGGAAACGCGTAAGAGCCGCGGTTCCGGTGGCACAGGCATTCTCACGCGTACTTTTTCTGGACTTCCTGGGCCACCGCCGTAGGGACCGGCTCATAGTGGTCGAACTGCATCGTGTACTGGGCGCGGCCCTGCGACATCGAACGCAGATTGTCGACGTACTTGAACATGTTGGCCAAAGGCACCATCGCGTTGATGACGACGGCCACGCCACGCGCTTCCTGGCCCTGGATCTGGCCGCGACGGCCGTTGAGGTCGCCGATAACGCCGCCGACATAGTCTTCCGGCGTCACGACCTCGACCTTCATGATCGGCTCCAGCAGCTGCACACCAAGCCGGGGTGCGGCTTCCTTGAAGCAGGCGCGGGAGGCAATTTCGAACGCCAGCACCGAGGAGTCGACGTCGTGGAAGGCACCGTCGATCAGCGTCGCCTTGACGCCGATCATCGGGAAGCCGGCAAACGGGCCGGAACCCATGACGCTCTGGATACCCTTCTCGACGCCGGGGATGTATTCCTTCGGCACCGCGCCGCCGACGATCTTGGACTCGAACAGGAACTCTTCGCTCTCGGTGTTCGGCTCGAACACGATCTTGACGCGAGCGAACTGGCCGGTACCGCCCGTCTGCTTCTTGTGCGTGTAGTCCTGCTCATGGGTCCGGGTGATCGTCTCGCGATAGGCCACCTGCGGAGCGCCGACATTGGCTTCCACCTTGAACTCGCGGCGCATGCGGTCGACGATGATGTCGAGATGCAGCTCGCCCATGCCGGCGATGATGGTCTGACCGCTTTCCTCGTCGGTCTTGACGCGGAAGGACGGATCCTCGGCCGCCAGGCGATGCAGCGCGAGGCCCATCTTTTCCTGGTCGTTCTTGGTCTTCGGCTCGATGGCGATCTGGATGACCGGATCGGGGAATTCCATGCGCTCGAGGATGACCGGATGCAGCGGATCGCAGAGCGTGTCGCCGGTCGTCGTGTCCTTGAGGCCGGCCAGCGCGACGATGTCGCCGGCATAGGCTTCCTCGATATCGGCGCGCGAATTCGCATGCATCTGCAGCATGCGGCCGATGCGCTCCTTCTTGCCCTTCACGGTGTTGTCGAGCGAGGTGCCCTTGGTGAGCTTGCCCGAATAGATGCGAGCGAAGGTCAGCGAGCCGACGAACGGGTCGTTCATGATCTTGAACGCCAGCATCGACAGCGGCTCGTTGTCGTCGGCATGACGCTCGATCTCGGCGTCGGTCTTGGCGTCGACACCCTTGATGGCCGGCACGTCGATCGGCGACGGCAGGTATTCGACCACGGCGTCCAGCAGCGGCTGTACGCCCTTGTTCTTGAAGGCCGAGCCGCAGAACATCGGGAAGAACTTGACCGCGATGGTGCCTTTGCGGATCAGCGCGCGGATCTCGTCGTTCGACGGCATGTTGCCTTCGAGGTAATTCTCGAGCGCAGTCTCGTCCATCTCGACGGCGGCCTCGATCATCTTCTCGCGATACTGAGCGGCCTTGTCCTTGAGGTCGGCCGGGATTTCGACGACGTCCCAGGCAGCGCCCAGCGTCTCGTCGCGCCAGACAAGCGCGTTCATTTCGACGAGGTCGACGACGCCCTTGAACTCGGTCTCGGCGCCGATCGGCAGTTGCATGACGACGGCCTGCGCGCCGAGGCGCGAGCCGATCATTTCCACCGAGCGGTAGAAATCGGCGCCGATCTTGTCCATCTTGTTGCAGAAGATCATGCGCGGCACGTGGTACTTGTCGGCCTGGCGCCACACGGTCTCGGTCTGCGGCTCGACGCCGGCGTTGGCATCGAGCAGCGCGATGGCGCCGTCGAGCACGCGCAGCGAACGCTCGACCTCGATGGTGAAGTCGACGTGTCCGGGAGTGTCGATGATGTTGAAGCGGCGCATCTTGCCGTCACGACCCTTCCAGAAGGTCGTAGTCGCGGCAGAGGTGATGGTGATGCCGCGTTCCTGCTCCTGCTCCATCCAGTCCATGGTGGCAGCGCCGTCATGGACTTCGCCGATCTTGTGCGACTTGCCCGTGTAGTACAGGACGCGCTCGGTCGTCGTCGTCTTGCCGGCGTCGATATGCGCCATGATACCGAAATTGCGGTAGTCTTCGATTTTGTATTCGCGGGCCATGGGAGGTGCCTCTCAGTCTCGTTCGCGCTTTACCAGCGGTAGTGCGCGAAGGCGCGGTTGGCTTCCGCCATCTTGTGGGTGTCTTCACGCTTCTTGACGGCCGTGCCGCGGTTGTTGGCCGCGTCCATCAGCTCGCCCGAGAGGCGGTCGACCATCGTGGTCTCGTTGCGGTTGCGCGCGGCGGCGATCAGCCAGCGGATTGCCAGCGCCTGGCGGCGCTCGGGGCGCACGTCGACCGGAACCTGGTAGGTGGCGCCGCCGACGCGACGCGAACGCACTTCCACATGCGGCGCGACATTGTCGAGCGCCTGGTGGAAGACGGCGACCGGCTCCTGCTTGGTCTTGGACTGGACCTGGTCCAGCGCGCCGTAGACGATGGTCTCGGCAACCGACTTCTTGCCGTCATACATGACGGCGTTCATGAACTTGGTGACGACCAGATCGCCGAACTT
>NZ_RZSR01000809.1:0-2779 GCF_004023265.1 Mesorhizobium sp. M1A.F.Ca.IN.020.06.1.1 | reverse complement strand
GTGCGCATGAATGCGTCGGACTGGCTGCACAAGCCGCTCGACGCCAAGGAGCTGCTCAACGCCGTCACCTTCCACGACACCGGCAACCAGGGCACCAAAAGCCGCATCGTCACCTTCATTGCCGCCAGCGGCGGCGCCGGAGCGACGACGCTGGCCATCTCGGCGGCCGAGCACCTCGCGTCGAAATCGGCCGAGCGGGCGGCGTCGACCTGCCTGGTCGACCTCGACTTCCAGAGCGCCAATTGCGGCGCCTATCTCAACCAGTTCAACCAGTTCGACCTCGCCGGCATCATCGGCCAGCCCGAGCGGCTCGATGTCGAGCTGATGGACGTCATCAAGCTGTCGCGGCCATCGGGCCTCACGCTCTATTCCTTCGAGCGGCCGCAATTGCCGTTCGAGCCGCGCGGCGCCGATTTCGTCTTCCGGCTGCTCGACCTCGTCGCCTACCGCTTCGACGACATCGTCATCGACCTGCCCAACATCGAGACGCCGTGGCACGAGTCGGTGCTGCGCACCAGCGACGAGATCTTCATCGTCTTCGAGCTCAACGTCGCCTCGCTCAGGCAGGGCAAGCGGCTCTACAAGAAGATCCGCGAATTGCGCGGCAACGGCGTCTCGATCACGCTCGTCGCCAACAAGCACAAGCGCAAATGGTTCGGCAACCACTTCTCGCGCAGCGAGCTGGAGAAGATCTTCAAGGCGCCGCACATCAAGTCGCTGGTGCTCGACAACGCGCTGCTGGCCGACGCGCTGAACCGCGCCATCCTGCCCTCGGAGGTGGACGGGCGGGCCCGCTTCAACAAGGACCTGAAGCGCATGTTCAAGGAGCGGCTGGACAATGCCCAGCGCTAGAGCAACTCCAGGAGATCCGGGCAGCGGTTTTCCATCAGGAATTGCGAGAACGCAAATGCGGCGGATAGCGACACGCCTGGCCGGCGCCTGCCTGATCGGCATCGCGCTGGCGGTGCCTTGCGATCTCGCGGAAGCCGGATCGGGACTGCCGCCGCTTCCCGCCATGGGCCCCAGCCTGCGCAAGACGGTCGCCTTGCAGACCGGCGAGCAGCCGGGAACGATCATCATCCGCAAAAACGAGAAGGCGCTCTATCTGGTCACGAACAAGAGCCAGGCGCTGCGCTACCAGATCAGCGTCGGCCGCGACGGCTTCGGCTGGACCGGCACCGTCAAGGTCGCAGCCAAGACCGAATGGCCGGAATGGCGCCCGCCCAAAGAAATGCGCGTCCGCCAGCCGGAGCTGCCGGCGATGGTGCCCGCCGGTCCCTACAATCCGCTCGGCGCCAGGGCGCTCTATCTGTCGCGCGACGGGCGCGACACGCTCTATCGCATCCATGGCACCAACGATCCCAAAGGTGTCGGCTTCGACGGCACGTCCGGATGTTTTCGGCTGACGAACACGGATGTGATAGATCTCTTCAAGCGCGTCGCGGTGGGCGCAAAGGTGGTGGTTGAATGACGATGATCAGCGAGGCGGATATTCCGGCAATCGAACTCAGCGAACGGGAAAAGGCGCCGGGCAGGCCGAGCCGGGCGAGAACCATCGGCGTGGTCGCGGCCGGCGCGGTCCTCGTCACCGCCATCAACGTCACCGCCGCCTTCTATCTCTATCGCGGCGTCAACGACCTTCGGGCATTGGAGGCGCGGCTGGACCAGCTCGGCCAGTTCGAGCAGAGGATCGGCGCGCGCATCGATACCGTCAACAACGGCTTTCAGAGCCGGTTCGAGACGCTGGACCGGCAGCTGCAGGCGAGTTTCGGCCAGATAAACGGCAATCTTTCCCGGCTTGAGCAGAGCCAGCCCGTCGCCGCCGACGCCGAGCCGCCGCGGGCGCCAGAGCCCAGTTTCGCCAACACGACCGTGGCCGAGGCCTCGGCAGGTGAAAACCCCTCCGTCGGCGCGCCGGCATTCAAGGGCAAGGCCGCGCCGCCCGGACCCAATCCGTCCTATCAGCGCATCCAGCAGGCCGACGGCAAAGTCTACTACAAGAAGATCAACTGACGCGGCATCGGGCGATAGCGGAAGGCATTCCGATCAGCGGGGTCTACAGATCACGCTGCAGCGCCAGGATGCGGACGGCGCGGGCTTCGGCGCGCAGCCTCGCCTCGCGCAGGAAGGCGACATGGCAATAGGCGCAGGCCGCAAGGCCAAGGCACAGCACCATGCAGTTTTTCAAGCTGAAGTCGATCGCCAGCGAGAATTGAAAGCCGCGCGGCGCCGTGAAATTGGCGATCGTGCTCGCCGTTTCCGAACGGCTGCCGGCCGCTATCATCAGACCGGCGAACATCAGAGCGGCATGGTTGGCGAGGAAAAAGCCGGCGGATCTCTTGGCATGGCAAGCCATCCAGCAGGCGCCTGACGCAACGACGATGACGGCGGCATCGACGGCCATCGAGCCGCCGAGATAGAAGTCCACCTGCTGCCAGAACATCGTCGAGAAGGGGCGCAGCTCGAGCCAGATGCGCCACATGGTCGGGCTGGCCGAATAGGTTCCGAGCAGAAACGTCGCCGTCCGTTCCGCCGCCAGCAGGAACAGCATGAGAGCCGGGAAGGCAAAGAGCAGTGTCGGCTTGCGCGTCATGTCATCCCCCTCGACATCCGATGCTCGATTGTAGGCCGCATTGGTTGCGCGAGACTTAACGCAAAGCCTTGCTTTTCAAGCGATGTCATCGGCGCCTAATGTATGATCCGGTGAAACGACGAGGCGGCGCTTTGGGCGAGGCGAAATCGACCGGCCGGCTTGCCACGACGCTCGGCAGCCTCGGGC
>NZ_RZSR01000808.1:0-2781 GCF_004023265.1 Mesorhizobium sp. M1A.F.Ca.IN.020.06.1.1 | reverse complement strand
GTTGCCGGCTCCGTCGGCCCGACCGGCGAGCTTTTGGTGCCGCTCGGCGCTATGTCCTATGAGGAAGCGGTGGATGCCTTCGCCGAGCAGATCGAGGGCTTGAAGGCCGGCGGAGCCGAAGTCGCCTGGATCGAGACCATGTCGGCGCCGGATGAGATCCGCGCCGCGGCCGAAGCCGCGATCCGTGTCGGCCTGCCCTACACCTATACCGGTTCCTTCGATACGGCCGGCCGCACGATGATGGGGCTGTTGCCCAAGGATATCCACGGCGTTGCGGATGGACTATCGCAGGCTCCACTTGGGGTGGGCGCCAATTGCGGCGTCGGCGCAGCCGACATCCTGGCCTCGCTGCTCGACATGACCGACGCGAAGCCGGAAGCCACCGTGATCGTCAAGGGCAATTGCGGCATTCCGGAATTCCGCGGCAGCGAGATCCACTATTCCGGCACGCCGGAACTGATGGCCGACTATGTCCGGCTGGCAGTCGATGCGGGCGCCAAGATCGTCGGCGGCTGCTGCGGCACCTCGTTCGCTCACCTTGCCGCGATGCGCAAGGCGCTCGACGCGCACACCAAGTCGGCGCGTCCGACGGTCGAGACCATCGTCGAGCGCATCGGGCCGATGCGCAACAAGATAGCGAGCGCTGCCGAGGCAGGCGAAGGCCGTCGCGAACGCCGGCGCAGCCGCGCCTGAAGTTGGCCTGTTCTATGCGCTGTTTTCAGCGTAGCGCGACAGCGCCGTACCGAGATCGGTGGCGGCGCTGTTCTTGCTGTCTGCGCCCATCGTCATCAACGCGCCGGACGCGCGCGGGTCGCTGATCTGCTCCAGCATCACGCGAAAGCGGTCGTTGTTGAGCGCAGAGAGCGCCGTGTCGCGGGCCGCATCGACATTATTCCTGATCCGCGCGGATTCCGCCGACGGAGCGGACGGTGCTCGCGTCTGAAGATTGCCCGCAGTCGGCGTCACGTTCCCGGTGATATGCAATTCCAGCCCCTCACTTCTATCAGCTTTGACTAACAGGAGGGCATTGCGATCAAGTTCCGGAAAAGCCGCGCAATTTAACGATCGGCAAAAGCCGGCAGGTCCTCCGCCGGCTTTTTGTTCCATGGACGGCACCCGCCCTATCTGTTGGTGCCCAGCGACGAGGCTAGCCGCACCAGCGACAGGAATTCCGCCCTGTAGCCGAACGGATCAGCGCCGCGCGCGGCGTTGGCGATCTCCAGGATCCGGTCGTAGCCGAAATTCGCCGTCTGATCCGCGTCGCGCAGCTTCTGCCCGAAAGCCGCGACCGCGACCGAAAAGCGCTGGTCGACGCCGGCTTCATCGAAGGACGGCACCTCGTCGGCCGCGGTCACCGGTGTCGTGATCAGTTTCGAGACATTCTCGTTCGGCAGCTTGTAGCGGATTTTTACGAAGGCATATTCGCCCGCATTGGCAACGCCGCCATTGTCGACCTTCGCCTCGCCATAGCGCAACGGATCGACCTGCTCGGCGCCGCTTCCCTTGGGCGTGACCTCGTAGATCGCCGTCACCGAATGGCCGGAACCGATATCGCCGGCGTCGACGCGGTCATTGTTGAAATCCTCGCGCTTGAGCGCCCGCGTCTCATAGCCGACCAGCCGGTATTCCGAGACCTTGGCCGGGTTGAACTCGACTTGGATTTTCACATCCTTGGCAATGGTGAACAGCGTCGAGGACGCGTCCTCGACCAGCACCTTCTCGGCCTCGGCAAGCGTGTCGATATAGGCGGCCGTGCCATTGCCGTTCTGGGCTATGGTCTGCATCATCTGGTCGTTGAGATTGCCGCGGCCGAAGCCGAACACCGAGAGAAACACGCCGGTCTTGCGCTCCTTCTCGATCAACCGTTTGAGGTCGTCGTCATCGGTCTGGCCGACGTTGAAATCGCCGTCGGTGGCAAGCATCACGCGGTTGATGCCGTCCTTGACGAAAGACTGCTGCGCAAGTTTGTAGGCTTCCTTGATGCCTGCCTCGCCGGCGGTCGAACCGCCTGGCTCCAGATTGTCTATCGCTGCAAGAATCTTCTGCCTTTCCGCGGCCTTTGTCGGCATCAGCACCGTGCCGGCATTGCCGGCATAGGTGACGATGGAGACGGTGTCGTCGGCCTTGAGCTTGCTGACCAGCAACCGGAACGCCGACTTCAAGAGCGGCAGCTTGTCCGGCTCGTCCATCGAACCCGAAACATCGATCAGGAACACCAGGTTTGCCTTCGGCGCCTCGACCGGCTTCACGTCAAAACCCTTGATCGCAACATGCATCAGCTTGGTGCGCTCGTTCCAGGGCGTCGGCATGACGGTGACAGTCGAATTGAACGGCGTCGCGGCCGAGTCTGGACCCTTCCAGTCATAAGGGAAGTAGTTGATCATCTCTTCGACCCGGACCGTGCCTGGGTCGGGCAGAATACCTTCCTTCAGCGAGCGGCGGACGAAGGAATAGGACGCCGTGTCGACATCGATCGAGAAGGTCGACACCGGATCCTGGGCAGCTTGGTGCACCGGATTGGTCTTGAAGGTCTCGATGCGGTCGCGGTTTTGCTCTTGCGGCTGCATTTGATCGGCCGGCATGGGCGCCAGCTGAACCATCGGCCTGGAACCAGCGACGGCGCCAGCCGGCATCTCTGCAGGCTGCATGGCGGTTGCCGGCGCCTGGGCATTCGCGCGTCCGCCGGCGGCCAGCTGGTCAACCTCCGCAGGTGCAGGCGGCGGCGCAGGCAGCGCCTGTGGTACTTGCTTGGCAAAGTCCTTCAACGCCCCGTATTCCTGC
>NZ_RZSR01000807.1:0-2784 GCF_004023265.1 Mesorhizobium sp. M1A.F.Ca.IN.020.06.1.1 | reverse complement strand
CATAACGCATATGTGACCCGACGAGCATGCCGCGCGTTGCGGTGCGCGAACATCGGTGCTTTGTGTGGTTAATGCAGTGCCGATTCGGCTAATGGCGTCGATCGATGACGAACTCCGCGCAACCACTTGAAGAAAACTCCGGCGAACACCGGCGCGAGCACCGCCAGCGCGTGCTCAAGGGCGGGACGATCATCACCGGTATCCAGAATTCCGAGGTCAGTTGCACGTTGCGCAATCAGAATGCCGGTGGCGCCGAGCTGAAAGTCGCACCGGAATCACGCGTTCCCGATCGTTTCCTGCTCTACGTCCCGCTCGATGGCGTGGCTTATCGCGCGGAAGTCCGCTGGCGCCGCAACGACCGCGTGGGCGTCAAGTTCACCGGTACCGAGGCCAAGCCCAAGTTGCACTACGGCTGACGGTCGGTCCGCAAGGCGGGAAGGCACCCGGCCGAAGCCGGATGCCTTTCCTCAGGCGACCAGGCCTTTGGTGAGTTCGAGCGCCTGGCGCTCGAACAGCCGCCGGTAGATACCGCCGTTCAGCCGGATAAGCTCGTCATGCGAGCCTTCCTCGATGATGCGGCCGCGGTCGAAAACCAGCAGCCGGTCGAGTGCCCGCACGGTCGAAAGCCGGTGTGCGATGACCAATGTCGTGCGCCCGACCATCAGCCGCTCCATCGCCTTCTGGATGAGCACCTCCGATTCGGAATCCAGGCTCGATGTCGCCTCGTCCAGGATCAGGATGCGCGCATCGGCCAGGAAGGCGCGCGCGATCGCCACGCGCTGGCGCTCGCCGCCCGACAGTTTCACACCGCGCTCGCCGACCAGGGTTCCGTAACCCTTGGGCAGATCGGCAATGAAGTCGTGCGCGCTGGCGAGCTTCGCGGCATGCTCGATCTCGGCCTGCGTTGCGCCCGGCCTGGCATAGGCGATGTTCTCGGCCAGCGACCGGTGAAACAGGATCGGCTCCTGCTGCACGATGGCGATCTGGCTGCGCAACGATGATTGCGCAACCTTCGAGATGTCCTGGCCGTCGATCAGTATCCGGCCCCCGTTCACGTCATAGAGGCGCTGGATCAGCTTGACGAAAGTTGTCTTGCCCGATCCCGAATGCCCGACCAGCCCGACGCGTTCACCCGCGGCGATCTCGACCGAGAAGTCGCGATAGAGCGGCAGCCGGTGATTGCCGTAATGGAACGTCACCTTGTCGAACGCAATGCTGCCGTCGGTGATCCGGATCGGAGCGGCACCGGGCCGGTCCTCGATGCCGAGCGGTTCGGACTGGAAATCGACCAGCTCTTCCATATCGTTGATGGAGCGCTGCAGGTTGCGGATATGCGTGCCGATATCGCGCAGATAGCCCTGCAGGACAAAGAACGACGTCAAAACAAAAGCGATGTCGCCGGCACTCGCCTCGCCCCAGGCCCAAAGCATGAGCGCAAGGCCGATCACGGCCGCCCTCATCAAGAGCAGCATCGTGCCTTGCGCGGTGCCGTTGAACGTGCCGCGCACCCAGGTACGGCCCGTGCGCAGACGCCATTTGGCGACCACGCGGGCAAGCCGCGCTTCCTCGCGCGCCTCGGCGCCAAAACCCTTGACCACGGCATTGCAGCTCACCGCGTCGGCCAGCGCGCCGCCGAGGCGTGTATCCCAGCTGCTGGCGAGGCGTGCCGCCGGTGCGACGTAGCCAAGCGACAGCATGGCGGTGACGGCGATGAACAGCACCGAGCCGATCGCGACCACCAACCCCATCATCGGCCAGAACCAGCCGAGCAGCAGCGTCGAGCCGACCAGCATGACGAACGACGGCAGCAGCGCGATCAGGATCGTGTCGTTCAGCAGGTCGAGCGCCCACATGCCACGCGTTATCTTGCGCACCGTCGAGCCGGCGAAGCTGTTGGCGTGCCAGTCCGTCGAGAAGCGCTGGACGCGGTGGAACGCGTCGGCGGCGATGTCCGACATCATCTTCAACGTCAGTTCGACAATCCCCATGAAGGCGGCGTTGCGCAGCACCACGGCCGCCAACGCCAGCGCCATCAGGATGGAGAACGCCGTCATTGCGGCGTGCCACGCAACCTCGTCGGCGCCGGCGCTGCTGGCGACCGCGTCGACCAGCCGGCCGGAATAGAGCGGCGTCAGCACGTCGGCCAGCGTCGAGAGCAGGAATGCGCCCATGATGAGCGACAGGCGCCACGGCTGGCGGCGCCAGTGGCCAAGCGTGAAGCCGAGCACGCTGCGAAAGGCGCTGGCGCGCAGATCTATTGTGAAACGAGCCATGATGTCATCCGGGCGCAGAGAGGCCCGGTCCCGCTAAAATCAAATTGGAAAACCCGCGCCAGCGCCCTATGGCGCCCTTAGAACGGGGAGGTTCAGTATGGCTGGTCGCGCGCCCTCGGTGGCGACCGGCAGAGCCAGATGCCTGCCTGCGGATGGCCTTCCGAACGGAGTTCGGACGGCCGGTGCAGATCTAGGCTTCGCGGCCTCGCATAACGATGTCAAATCCTGCCATACGGTCCTCCCGAAAGGGAATCGCGGAAGCGCTCTTATAGAGGCGGCTCACCATCTCGCCAAGGCAGGGCGGCGCCAGGAGGGCGTCTTGTCCGGCCACTGAGACGATTTTGCAACAATGGTGGGTTGCGCCGCCAACAGCGCCGGTTCAGGCGAACAGCTTTGCGTTTCAGCGGACTAGCTGCGATCCCGGAACCGATTGGTGATCGGGTAGCGGCGGTCGCGGCCGAAATTCTTCTTCGTGATCTTCACGCCTGGGGCCGCCTGCCGGCGCTTGTAC
>NZ_RZSR01000806.1:0-2789 GCF_004023265.1 Mesorhizobium sp. M1A.F.Ca.IN.020.06.1.1 | reverse complement strand
GTGCCGCACAGCATCGCCTCGACCGGCGCATTGCCGAAAGGCTCTTCCCAGGCGATCGGATTGAGGAAGGCCTTCGATGCGCCCAGCAGGCGCAGCTTGTCGTCGCCGTCGACGACGCCGTTGAAGCGATAGCGGCGGGAAAGAATCTTGAAAAAAACCCCCTCGCGGCGGGGCCGACTTCGGCCGAGCAATTTCCACCGCGAGCCGCCGGCGATATCGAGGGGAAAGTCGAATTTCCTGGCGAGCTCGACTGCCCGGTTCAAGCCCTTTCCGGCGCGTGCGATGGCCGCCATGAAGAGGAGGCGATCACTCTTCGATTCGGCCAGCCGATAGTCATCCACCGGAAAGCCGTTGTAGACGAAGGTCTTGCGGCCGTGCAGCTGGGCGTGCCGTGCGCTGATGAAGCTAGTTCGGTTGCGGCCGCGGATAATCCGGTAAATGGCCCCGCTCGGTGTTGAGGGTCGGGAAGTCAACCTCGACCTTCCACGCATGAAGGTGGACGATTTGGGTGTCCTTGGGGATCGCCGCGCGGCACTCGGCATCGCTCACAGCATGCCGGACTTCGCACAGTGGATGTGACGATCCAGGGCCCGCCACGAGGACGACATGGTGGCCCTGCCTGACCAGTTCAGTGGCCAGCCAGTCGACCTGACGTTCTATCCCGCCGTAGCCTTTGCACGGAACGACGCCCTTTGTTGCAAGGGTTATTAGCATTCATTACCGCCATCACATTGATGTGATTTCAATGTGATTAGAGGTTGCCAGTTGTCAACCTCCGACGACGGATTGCGTAAGCCAGAGTTCCAGCCGCCGGCCGGCTTTCGAGGTTCCACCGATTGAGATGGTCGGCGACTCCCGGTCGCGAGGCCAAGCGGAAGGAGAGGGGCTAAGCAACGAGAATAACGGCGGACCTGCCGAAATGCTTGCCAGCTACAAGGACCAGTCGCGACACCACCGCCTCACAGCGGAATGTTGTCGTGCTTCTTCCAGGGGTTCTGCATATCCTTGTTGCGCAGCATGCGCAGCGCCCGCGCGATCCGGCGGCGCGTCGAATGCGGCATGATCACCTCGTCGATATAGCCGCGTTCGGCCGCTACGAAGGGCGACAGGAACCGATCCTCGTATGCTTTGGTGTGGGCGGCGATCTTCTCCGCGTTGCCGATGTCCTTGCGGTAGATGATCTCGACCGCGCCCCTTGCGCCCATCACCGCGATCTGCGCCGTCGGCCAGGCATAGTTCATGTCGCCGCGCAGGTGCTTCGACGCCATCACGTCATAGGCGCCGCCATAGGCCTTACGGGTGATCACGGTGATCTTCGGCACGGTGGCTTCGGCATAGGCGAACAGCAGTTTTGCGCCATGCTTGATCAGCCCGCCATATTCCTGCGCGGTGCCTGGCAGAAAGCCTGGAACGTCGACCAAGGTAACGATCGGGATCGAGAAGCAGTCGCAGAAGCGCACGAAGCGCGCCGCCTTGCGGCTGGCGTCGGAGTCGAGCACGCCGGCCAGAACCATCGGCTGGTTGGCGACGAAGCCGACGGTTCGCCCCTCCACACGGCCGAAGCCGGTGACAATGTTCCTGGCGAAGCTCGCCTGGATCTCGAAGAAGTCGCCTTCGTCGGCAACCTTCAGGATCAGTTCCTTGATGTCGTAGGGCTTGTTGGCGTTGTCCGGAATCAGCCGGTCGAGCGACATGTCATGGTCCGTCACCGACTGGTAGCATTCGATCTCGGGAATCTCTGCGGTATTGGACGCCGGCAACAGGTCAATCAGCCGGCGCATCTGCAGCAGCGCCTCGACATCGTTGTCATAGGCGCCGTCGGCGATGGAGGATCGGGTCGTGTGCACCGTGGCGCCGCCGAGGCTTTCGGCCGTCACCGTCTCATTGGTCACCGTCTTCACCACGTCCGGCCCGGTGACGAACATGTAGGAGGTGTCGCGCACCATGAAGATGAAGTCGGTCATGGCCGGCGAATAGACATCGCCGCCGGCGCACGGGCCCATAATCAGCGAAATCTGCGGGATGACACCGGAGGCGAGCACGTTGCGCTGAAAAATCTCGGCATAGCCGCCGAGCGCGGCCACGCCTTCCTGGATGCGTGCGCCGCCCGCGTCGTAGAGGCCGATGATCGGCGCGCGATTGCGCAGCGCCATCTCCTGCACCTTGACCACCTTCTCGGCATGCGCCTCAGACAGCGAGCCGCCGAAGACGGTGAAATCCTTGGCAAAAAGGTAGACTGGACGGCCGTTGACGGTGCCCCAGCCTGTGACGACGCCGTCGCCCGCGATCTTGGTTTTCTCCATGCCGAAGTCGGTTGAGCGGTGCTCGACATACATGTCGAACTCCTCGAACGAACCCTCGTCGAGGAAGACGTCGATGCGCTCGCGGGCGGTGAGCTTGCCCTTCTTGTGCTGGGCCTCGATCCGTTGCTTGCCGCCGCCCATCCGGGCGATCTCGCGGCGGCGCTCGAGTTCCTTCAGCACGTCCTTCATCGCTGCCCCCACAATAGAAAGGTGGTTTGTGGTAATCGTGAGGGCAGCGCAGCGCAAGCGTCGCTTTTCGATCGGCGTTTTGTTGCGCTGCAACATCACCCTTGCATTTTGCGGCGGACTCGGCCATATGCGGTCGCATAGGCGCTTGGGCCGAACTTCGGCTTTCTCCACTAATTGAGACTGGTTGCGTCTGTTTTCCCTCTTTCCGGTGGGCCCTCCCGTCGATCGGCAAGCTGGCGAAAGAGCCCCGGGGCATGACGCCCGCGGGCACGACAGCGCAGCCGCGCGGACGCTCCC
>NZ_RZSR01000805.1:0-2793 GCF_004023265.1 Mesorhizobium sp. M1A.F.Ca.IN.020.06.1.1 | reverse complement strand
GACCAAAAGGATCCTGCCCGGGCCTTTCTTGGCATTGAGTGCAAGCGTCATGGTGCCGGGATGGACATGGATTCCGTCCGCGATGATGCCAGCGTAGAAGCTGCCGGTGTCGATCGCCGCTCCGGCCAGTCCCGGCTCACGATTGCCGATCTGGCTCATGGCGTTGAAGAGATGGGTGACGACCGTGGCGCCGGCCTCGGCGAAGGCCGTTGCCGTGGCATAGCCGGTGTCGGAGTGGCCGAGGCTGACAACGATGCCGGCCGCGGCCAGCGCCGTGACCCGGGCCGGCTGGACCGATTCCGGTGCGACCGTGGTGAGCAGCACCGGCAAGCCCTGACGCGCCGCGACCAGCGCAGCCTGGTCAGCGTCCGTCATTGGCCGGATAAGAGCCGGATCATGCGCGCCCTTGCGCGCGACGGACAGATGCGGGCCTTCGAGATGCAGCCCAAGAAAAGCCGGCACCTTCTTCCGGGCGGCCTCGGCGCCGGCGTCGACCGCCGCGGCGGTGATCGCCGGCGTGTCGGTGATCAGCGTCGGCAGGAGGGCCGTGGTGCCGAAGGGCGCGTGCGCCCGGCAGATGGTCTCGATCGAGGCGACATCGGGATGGTCGTTGAGCATAACGCCGCCACCGCCATTGACCTGGATGTCGACGAAGCCGGGAACCAAGAGGCCGCCACCGGTCTCGGCACGGGAGACGCCTGACGGCACGGCGCCGGTGGGCAGAATGGCCTCGACCATGCCGTCCTTGACGACAAGGGCCGTATCGTCGTGCCAGTCGGCCCCGTCGAAGATACGGGCGCCGGTAAGGGCGAAACGGTCGCTCATACGGTTTCCGTCACCTTGCGCAGATTGCGTGGCGCATCCGGATCGAGGCCGCGATGGCGAGCGAAGGCCTCGACGAAGCCATAGAAGGACACGATCAGCGGCAGCGGATCGGTTAACGGATGGCCGGTTGCGACATACGGCAGCAGCCCGGCTGCCTTCGCATTATCGGAGGTGACGAAAGCGGCCGCGCCTTTGGCCGTCAAGCTGTCGGCCGCCTCGGTCACCGAAGGCTCCGACGCGTCCCGGGCAGCAAGCGCCAGGACCGGGAAGCCCGGCCCGACCAGCGCCAGCGGCCCATGCATGACCTCGGCGGCGCTATAGGCCTCGGCATGCATGGCGCAAGTTTCCTTGAATTTTAGCGCCGCCTCGCTGGCGATCGCGAAGGATGGGCCGCGGCCGAGGATGAACAGCGAGCGCGGCGTCTCGAGCGCCGTGGCGAGCGCCATCCAGTCGCAGGCGATCGCCTTGTCGAAATGCTCCGGCAGGCGGGCGAGCGCAGCAAGCAGCGCCTCATCGCCAGTGCTGTGCGCCATCAGCGCCAGGGCCGCGACGGCCGAATTGACGAAGGTCTTGGTGGCCGCGACGCTGCGCTCCGGGCCGGCGAGAATGTCGATGGCGTAATCCGAGGCGCGCGCCAGTGGCGAGTCGGCGGTGTTGGTGATGGCGACGGTGAGCGCGCCGCCGGTTCTCGCGGTTTCGGCCATAGCGACGATGTCGGGACTCTTGCCCGACTGCGAGATCGCCAGGCAAGCCGAGCCGCGCAGCCTCAGCTTCGCGCCATAGATGGAAGCGATCGACGGGCCGACGGAAGCGACGGCGAGGCCGGCCGTCAGCTCCACGGCATATTTCATGAAGGTGGCGGCATGGTCGGACGAGCCGCGCGCCACGGTGACGACGAAATGCGGATCGCGCTCGCGAAGGCCGCGGCCGGCCTCGGCCAGCACCTTGGCTGAGCCGTCCAGCAGGCGGGCGGTGGCCTGCGGGATCTCCTCGATCTCGCGCCGCATGTGGGTGGCGGTTGCGCTCATGGCCGGCTCTCCTCTCCCGGCCCGGTCAGCCGGAGTTCCGCGACGAAGTCATAGGCGTCGCCCCTGTAGATCGAGCGCGTGAACTCGATCACCTTGCCGCTCGCCAGATAGGAAATACGTTCGATGTGCAGGCCGGCAACCCCCGGCGGCACTTCGAGAAGGCGCGCGTCGCCGTCGCCGAGATTGGCGGCCGAAATGCGCTGCACGGCCCGCATCGGGCGGTTGCCGGTCAGTTCCAGCGCCGCGTAGAGCGAGGAGCCGATCGCTTCGGGGTCGGGAAGCACGCTCGCCGAAATCGCGGCGCGCTCGATCGCCAGCGGCGTGTCGTTGGCGATGCGCAGGCGCGCCACGCGCGCCACCAGCTCGCTCGACGACAGGCCGAGCACCATCATCTCGTCCGGCGAGGGCGCATAGAGGCCGCGGTCGAGCCAGGCCGAGCGCACGACCATGCCGCGGCGCGCCATATCCTCGGTGAAGGAGGTGAGCCGCGACAGCGACTGCTCGACACGTTCCATGCGCGGGGCGACAAAGGTGCCGGAGCCATGGCGCTGGACGAGGATGCCGCCCTTGACGAGATCCTGCACGGCCTTGCGCACAGTGACGCGCGAAATGTCGGCCTTGCTGGCTATATCGCGCTCTGAAGGCAGCGCGTCACCCGGCCCGATCAGGCCGCGATTGACCGCTTCCTCGATGCTTTTTCTCAGCTGCAGGTAAAGCGGCGCTCCGCTTTGCGAGGATTCTTTCAGCATAGCGAAGATCTGGTCGGCGGCGCTCATCGCGGCGCCTCCGGCAGCATGGCGAAGATCCGGTCGACGGCGCTCATCGGGCGCCTCCGGACTTGCCCGCGAAGATGCGCGCGGCCATCTGCACCGCGCCGCCGAGCGCGTCGTCAAGCGGGGCCTTCAGCAGCGCCTGATAGCGCCCCGACAGCCGCGGCGCG
>NZ_RZSR01000804.1:0-2798 GCF_004023265.1 Mesorhizobium sp. M1A.F.Ca.IN.020.06.1.1 | reverse complement strand
ATCATGAACACGCTGGCGATCGACATCCGGAAAGCCGACCCTCGCGATGCAATGGCTATCGCGGACGTGCACCAGGAGGCATGGCGCGGCGCCTATTCCGGCATCATCCCGCATCGCACGCTGACGGCCATGATCAATCGCCGCGGCCCCGATTGGTGGGCGAACGCAATTCGCAAGGCAGCGACCGTGCTGGTGGTCGAGATCGGGGGCACGATCGCCGGCTATGCCACGATCGGCAGGAACCGCGCCCGCGAGCTCAGGCAGCAAGGCGAGATCTACGAGCTTTACCTGCGTCCGGAATATCAGGGCATCGGCCTCGGCAGCAGGCTGTTCAAGGCGGCGCGGACGCGCCTTGCCGACCACGGCCTCAGAGGCCTGGTGGTGTGGGCGCTGGAGGACAATTACAACGCGCTGGCCTTCTATGCCGGCAATGGCGGCCGCGACGTCGCCGAAGGCGTCGAGGTCTTCGAGCAGAAGGCGCTGAAGAAGGTTGCCTTCGTCTGGGAATGATGGCCGCCACTTAAAGCGCGTAGCGGTGACGTGCTTCAAGTCTTCGTTTGATGCATATCGTTCGCCCAAAACCGCTGCGCAGTCTTGGGCGACATGCATTGGGTTACAATCCATCACAAACTGTGCGCTTCCATTAGCGTCCAGTGCTATTCGCCGCATTGCACCATGAAGCGCCGCCCGCTATCGATCTCACAAATCGAGAGAGGGATTTGAGCATGCGCATCGAAGCCGTACCAACGGGGAAGAATCCGCCCGAGGACATCAACGTCATCATCGAGGTGCCGATCGGCGGCGAGCCGATCAAGTACGAGATGGACAAGGAGGCCGGCACGCTGTTCGTCGACCGCTTCCTGCACACCTCGATGCGCTATCCCGGCAATTACGGCTTCGTGCCGCACACTTTGTCGGGGGACGGCGACCCAATCGACGTGCTCGTCTGCAACACGCGCGCGCTGGTGCCGGGCTGCGTCATCAATGTGCGGCCGATCGGCGTCTTGATCATGGAAGACAATGCCGGCCAGGACGAGAAGGTGATCGCGGTTCCCTCGCCGAAGCTGACGCTGCGCTACGAGAATGTCACCGAATACACGCACCTGCCGGAAATCACCCGCCAGCAGGTGCAGCACTTCTTCGAGCACTACAAGGATCTCGAGCCCGGCAAATGGGTCAAGATCGAGGGCTGGCACGATTCCAACTATGCCAAGAAGATGATCGTCGAGGCGATCGAACGGGCGAAGGCGGTCAAGTAGGTAAGCGGCAGCCAACGGCTGGGCGATGGGGCTTGGGCGAGCCCTCAACGTCGTCATCCCAGGGCGAAGCAGGAGCGCAGCTCCGTCGCGGAGACCCTGGGATCCATGCCGTGAGGTCGCGCGAAGATCGTTACGGAACAGAATTACTGCACCGTGGCAACGCCTTGATGTAACGGCATGGATCCTTGGGTCTGCGCCGCGTCGCTTCGCTCCTTGCTCCGCCCAAGGATGACGGATGCGCAACCTTCGCCGTCTCGCATTCGTCGAACACCCTCTGATTTCTAGTTATCTACTCGGCCGAAGTCCGGCACGTTGCCGATCACCTCGCGCTTGTCCTTGCCGCAAGCAAAACCCTTCGCCTTTTGGTCGGCGAGCTTGCGGGCCTGATCGTTGGCCTGAGGGTTGCCGGTAGCGAGCACGAGGCCGATTGTGCAACCCTCATGCTCCTCCGGCTGCGCGACCTTGGCGACGACCAGCACCTCGGTCGGCTTGTTTTCGTTTTCGGGATTGCTGATCTCGCGACGATGAATGACGGCGAAGGGCACCGCCTTGTCGCCATTGGTTTCGATGCGCCACTCGACCTTCGCCCCAGCGGTGTTGAACCCGGAGAAACTCTCCCAGATGGCGGTCATGTCGTCGGAGGGAAAACCGTAGTAGACGGACTCGCGCGCGTCGTCATAGCCGATCAGCACCGGATAGCCGCGATAGCCCGCGCAGGCGAGGTTCGCCCAGTCGCCGTCGCCTTCTTCCGATTGCGCGTAGGTCACGCAGTCCTTCTTCCAGTCGAGGTCGGTATAGTCGCTGGAAATGTCGCCGGCATGGGCCGAGCCACCAAGGATGACAAAGGCAGTAAGAGCAAGCCAGGCGCGCATCCGAAGACCTCCGTTTGGTGCAGCAGCGTAGCGTTAAAACCCGCGTGAGCCTAGGAAGCTGGGTTGGCGCGAAGGGTCAATTGTCTAGGCCGGTGCTGCTCCTCACCTGCCTGCCGGCATCCTCTCCCTGTATAGCGACGGGGAGAGGGGCGCTCTCCTCGATGGTTTCGCCAACAGCCGACGTTGCAGGAAAAGCGCCGAAGCAGCGGACCACTAGTTCTTCAAGCTGGCTTCAATCAGCAGATCGGCGTTACGGGCGACTGATGCCGCCGGTCCGCCGAGGCCGAACAATTGGCCGCTGATATAGGCGCCTTCGATCAGCAGCAGCAGCCCATCGCCCAGCGTATCGGAATCACTCGCACCCATCGCTGCCGCCATGGCGCGCAGGCGCCGGCGCAATTCCTGCTTGTTGTTCTCGCTCACCACCCGCGCGGGATGGCCGTGCTCGGGATATTCGACCGCCGCATTGGTCATGCCGCAGCCGCGATAGTCCGGCCTCTGCGTGCGTTTGCCGACGCGGGTGAGGAAAGCGATGATCTGCGCGCGCGGGTTGCCAGGATGCGCGTCCACGGCGTCGTCGAACCGCTGCCAGAATTCGAGGTCGTACTTGCGCAGATAGGAAGCGGCGAGTTCGTCCTTGGACGGGAAGGTCCGGTACAGGCTGGGC
>NZ_RZSR01000803.1:0-2800 GCF_004023265.1 Mesorhizobium sp. M1A.F.Ca.IN.020.06.1.1 | reverse complement strand
GTCGTCGATTGCTCGACACCCGGCCGAAAGATCCAGACGATTGCAAGGCTGAACGCATGGTTGACCCAAGAGGTCCCCGAGGAAAAGCAGGGCGCCGCGCTGCGTGAACTGGCGCGCTCCAACGGCATCGAGCTCGGCACCGGCCGCCCCGGCACCCTGATGAGCTGGGATGAGATTCGCAAGGTTGCCGCCCATCCGCTGGTGACGATCGGCGCGCACACCGTCAACCACCGCAACCTCAAGCGGTTATCCGAAGCGGAAGCGCGTCACGAGATCGGCGACGTCCGCCGTATCCTCATGGAACGGCTGGGGGCAGAGCCGCGCCATTTCGCTTACCCCTACGGTTATCCCAGCGCGGTTGGCTGCCGCGAGGTCGGCTTCGCTCGTGATGCCGGCTATGTCTCGGCGGTGACGACCCGGCATGGCGTCCTGAGAGCCGAGCATGCCGGCTTCCTGCATGCGCTGCCGCGCATTTCCGTCAACGGCCGCTACCAGAGCGTCGCCCACATCCGCACGATGCTGTCGGGTGTGACGACGCCGCTTGCCAACGCCGGCAAGATGGTCGTCACCATTTAGCCCGAAGGGGCGTCAGCATCTGTGGAAATAGCGGTAGGTGTCCGGCGCGTTCATCCATTTGAGCTGTGACGCAAGCCCGCCATGCGCGTTGATCCAGCCTCTGATGTCGGCAGCATAGGCATTCCACAAGACGGCGGTCATGTCGGTGCGGTGCGCCAGATGGAAGCCGAAGCTTGCCGCAGGCATCACGCAGATGCGGCTGCGGGGAATATAGCCGAGCAGCACCGTGCAGGCCGACTGGCATTTGCCGACGATGCGGACATTGACGCCGCGCGCGGCGAGCCCCTTCCAGCGCTGGCTGTACGCGGCGACGCTGCCGCCATGATCGTCCGACACGTTGATGGTTTCGGCGGCTGCCATCGAGGCCGCCATGCAGGCGATGATCAGGATCAATCCCGCGAACGAGGCTTTTGGCATGGCGCAAGCCCTCCCTGCCATGCGGTCAAGCCAGGCAAGTTAGTCCCAATGCGCAATCACGTATGAATCACGTTAGCGTTGGCGCGGCCGCGCTCAGCCCTTCTGAGGCGGCTCCATGATCAGCCATTTGATGATGCCCATCGCCGGCAGCACCCAGAGCAGGCCGCTGAGCAGGAAGAACAGGAAATGCGCCAAGGAGCCGTATTCGGCGAGCCTTGTGACCGCGATGGCCGAGGCGATCAGCGCGTAGATGACGACGAGCGCCACCAGCAGAATGGTTCCGATCAGCTTTTTCAGGCGAATGGGCATGTCGCGGTCCCGTTGACCCGCCTCGCTTAGGCCGATTGGGGAGCGGGCGCAACCGCCGCGGGCCGGCGCGACGGCGTGCCGCGCTGTCCGGTCTTGCCAGCCGGGCGGCCATGGTCCACCAATCCCGCGATTTCAACTGCCGGGAAACTCCCATGGCCGCCATAACCACCACGGCCCCAGACGCCGCCCGCGATCGCGATCTCCACAACCGCGCGCTGGTGCGCGGCTGGCTTTATTTCGTGCTGGTCGTGCTGGCCGCGCTGGTGCTGGTCGGCGGCGCCACAAGGCTCACCGGTTCCGGCCTGTCGATCACCGAATGGCAGCCGATCCATGGCGTGATCCCGCCGCTCAACGATGCCGAATGGCAGGAAGAGTTCCAGCGCTACCAGCAGATCCCCCAATATACAGAGCTCAACAAGGGTATGAGCTTAGAAGCTTTCAAGTCGCTCTTCTGGTGGGAATGGGTGCACCGCATCCTCGCCCGCAGCGCCGGCGCGGTCTTCGCATTGCCGCTGCTGTTCTTCTGGGCGACGCGCCGCATCGAACGCGGCCTCGGGCCGAAGCTTCTAGGTATACTTCTGCTCGGCGGCCTGCAGGGGGCCATCGGCTGGTGGATGGTGGCCTCGGGTCTAGTCGACCGTGTCTCGGTCAGCCAGTACCGGCTGGCGACGCATCTGACGCTCGCGGCGCTAATCTTCACCGCCACCATGGTTGTCGCGCGAGGATTGGCGCCGCACTCCGAGCGCGCCGCCGACCGCTCGACCCAGCGGCTTGCCGGCGCGATCGTGCTCTTGGCACTGATCCAGATCTATCTCGGCGGCCTGGTTGCCGGCCTCCACGCCGGCCTCTCCTACAACAATTGGCCGCTGATGGACGGCAAGGTGATCCCGGCCGATCTCCTGCTCTTGAAACCTGCCTGGCTGAATTTCTTCGAGAACCCGAAGACGGTGCAGTTCGTGCACCGGCTCGGCGCTTACACGCTCTTTGCGGTGGCGCTCTGGCACATGATCGCCACCTGGCGGCGTCAGCCCGGCACTACGCATGCCCGCCGCGCCACGCTGCTGTTCCTGCTGGTGCTGGCGCAGGCCTCGATCGGAATCGGCACGCTTTTGATGCAGGTGCCGCTGCATATGGCGCTCACCCATCAAGGCGTCGCGCTGATCGTGCTCGGCTTCGCCGCCGCGCACTGGCGCGGCACCAAGGGTGCCTATCCGCTGCCGACCGAGATCGCCGTCAGAGGCTGAGGCGCGCCTTGCGCATCGTCGCTCAGTGCTTGATGCCGAGCATCAGGTCCAGATTCTGCACGGCAGCGCCGGAAGCACCCTTGCCGAGATTGTCGTAGACGGCCAAGAGCAGCGCCTGCGCCCGCTCGTCATTGGCGAACACATAGACCTTCATCCGGTTGGTGCCGTTATAGGCCTCCGGATCGATCTCCGGCATGCGCTCCATATGCGTATAGGGCGCAACCTCGACCACGCCGCCGCCGACCGACGCATAG
>NZ_RZSR01000802.1:0-2803 GCF_004023265.1 Mesorhizobium sp. M1A.F.Ca.IN.020.06.1.1 | reverse complement strand
TCCTTGAACACCGGCAGCGGTACGACATATTCGTGCGCCAGCTTGAGGTGGGCGAGGTCGGAGGCGTCATAGACCAGCGCGCGGGTGTTCCGGCGGGTCGAGCCGGAATCGCCGCCATCCTGGCGCGGCGCCGACTGCAGCACGGCGATCAGGAACTTGCCGTCCGGCGTCATCGACATGCCTTCGAGGCCTTGATTGTTCTGGCGGCCGGTCTCGGGATCCTTGGGATCCGGCTCGGCGGCACCCGGGCCAGGATTGTCGGAAGCGAAGTTCGGCTTGCCATGGCGTATCGGCACCAGGGCCGCCGGCGGCTGCGTCGCCGACATCAGGCGGCCGTCGGCCGAAAAGCGATAGATGTTGGGGCCATATTCGTCGGAAATGAACATGGTGCCGTCGGGCAGGCGCACGACCGCCTCGTCGTCGAGCGAAAGCTTGCCATTGTCGGCCTGCGGCAGGATCGGCATGTCGCCGGCAGCGGGGCGCACGCCGTTGAGCGGGTCGAGGCCGGTGGCGTCGGCGCCCTTGTCGTCGGTCAGGAGCATGGTGTCGACGAGCGTTGCCTTGACGCCCGACTGTTCCTGGCCGGCGGCGGGCGCCGCGCCCGGAGGGGTCGGGGTCAGCTCGATTGCAATGGTGTTCAAGCGGGGCCGGTAGTCGGTGGTGCCGGCGACGTTGTAGCCGCGGTCCGGCAGCAGCCAGAGCGAGCCTTTGTAGCCGGCGCCGTCACGCGCCCAGCTCTTGGCGTCGATTGCCATGCCGGAGCCCGAACCAAAGGTCTCGCCGAATTTGTCCTTCTGGCTGGCGGGGATGCGGCCAACGCCGACCAGCCCCTTGTTGACATAGCCAACACCCTCGGCGAGCGCAGGGCTCAGCACGGTGAACAGGGCGATTGCCGCGCCAAGCGCGACGGTTCGGTTGAGGTGCTTCATGATGTCCCCATGTGACGAGCAGAGCCGGAATGGCGTCACATCGGGTCTAGGACGCGAACATCATACTTGCGTGACAGGAGTGGGGCTCCTTCCTTCTCCCCATGTGGGAGAAGGTGGATCGGCGCGCAGCGCCGAGACGGATGAGGGGTGTTCCAGCGGAGCGAGACGTTGGCTTTCCCTGGAGCACCCCTCATCCGTCGCCTTCGGCGACACCTTCTCCCGCAAGGGGAGAAGGAGAGGGTGCTCAATCGCTCTCGCGCGCGACGAGCTCCAGCGGCCAGACTTCGCGGATCGTGCGTGGCCCCTCCGGACCGGCATGGGCCGGGAGTGACGCCAGCAGCATCTCGGCCAGCCGCCGGCCCATCGGCTCCAGCGCCGGACGGAAGGCGGTCAGCGTCGGCGAGAAGTAGCGGCAGAGCGGCGTGTCGACGATGACGATCACCGCGATGTCGTGGCCGGGCCTGATGCCCATCTCGGCCAGTGCCTTGCAGCCGCCGAGCGCCATCGCGTCATTGTTGAAGATGATGGCTGTCGGCCGGTCCTTGGAGAGCATGACACGCGGCGTCACCTGGTAGCCGCCGGTCTCGTTGATGAAGCCGTCGGCGATCAGGCCGGGGTCGACTTCGATGCCGTGCCGCTTCAGAGCCTTGCGGTAGCCGTCGAGGAACAGGTAGCCGAAGTTGAGATCAAGCGAAGGGCGGATGGCAGCTATGCGGCGGTGGCCGCGCGCAACCAGCCGGTCGACGGCTTCATCACCCGCCCTCTCGAAATCGATATCGAGCGAAGGATAGGTGTCGCCGCCGGATTGACTTCGGCCAAGCGTGGCGAAGGGAAAGCCGGCCTTGCTCAGATAGTCGATCCGATCGTCTTCCCGCCGTGTATTGGCCAACACGACCGCGTCGGCCCGGCGCGTCTCAACCACGCGGCGCAGCCGCTCCTGCTGATACTGGCCGGGCTCGCCCATGACGACCATCAGATCCAACTCATGCTCGGCGAGCCGCGCCTGCAGGCCGGTCAGGAACGGAATGAAGAACGGCTCGCCATATTGCTGGTCGCCGGGATGCGGTTGCAGCATGAAGGCGATCGAGCGGGTGGCGCCCTGGCGCAGGCTGCGGCCCGACTGGTTGGGCGAATAGTTCAGCTTCCTGGCCGCCTCGAGCACGCGCTGGCGCGTCTCCGCATTGACGTCGGCGCGGCCGTTCAGCGCGCGCGACACGGTGCCGATCGAAATGTTCAGGTGACGCGCGAGATCGTGGATGCTGGACGCCAAGGTAGGTTCTCCCCCTGACCTCGCTAGCACCGGCCGTCCTTCAGGCCAAGCAGTGCATGTCGATTTTCGCGAGCAGGTGATTGACATTCTACGCCATCGGGTGTGTTCTCGTAAACGTTTACGGAAAAACGTTTACGGTGAAGCCGGAAATGCCGTGACACTCGGCCTGGAGGGGCCGAGCGGAGGAGGAGCGCTGGATGATGAAGGTCGTCCTGGTCGGGTGCGGAGCCATGAGCAGGCAGTGGCTCGATGCCGCGAGGCAGATCGACGGGCTTGCCATTGCCGGCCTTGTCGATCTCGATGCCGATCGGGCGCAGGCGAGGGCGCGCGAGTACGAGCTCCCCAATGCCGTCATCGGCACCAGCCTCGATGCCGTTCTCGATCAGACCCGGCCCGATGCCGTGTTCGATGTCGTGGTTCCTGCTGCGCGGCGCCAGGTCGCGCTTTCGGCCTTTGCCCATAACTGCCATCTGCTCACCGAAAAGCCGCTTGCCGACAGCCCAGAAAATGCGCGCGCCATCATCGAAGCGGCGCGCCGCGCGGGGCGGGTCCATGCCGTGGTTCAGAACCGGCGCTATGTCGCCAATGTCAGGCGGATCCGGCG